>JAAYGI010000029.1 GCA_012727815.1 Erysipelothrix sp. | reverse complement strand
GTATACATCTTTAGTATAATCACTAACGATATCTATAACCTTATCATCACTATAAATGACATGTGTTTTTAAAGGAATTCGAACATACTTCTTTCCTTTACTTTCAATAATTAATTGCTTGCCCTCATTGGCTTTAAACTCTTTCATGTGTACCCCCAATACAATACGTATTTTTAATCATTGATATCATAGCAAAGAGTAAATATATAAGCAATTACTAAGTTGTAAGAAAACCACTCTTTTTTCATTTCATCAATATATTTCAATGTTCAACACTGTAATACGCACTAAAAACAACTATAACCGACTATTTAGCGCACTACTTTAAGTAAATAAAAAGGACTGACAACTTGAAATCAATCCTATTTATGCCCAATCTTTACAACAGGTTTTGATACTTATTCTATATCTTTAACATCTGTGTAATAAACCTCAGCTTCTTCAGTCATACGCTTAAGCGTCACATAATGATGATTTGCATTATGTTCTTCTGCTTTTAAATCAAAAACATGAGCGTGTGGCCCTTCTCCTAACTTAACAGTGAGATTAACCAAGGGTTGATCTTGCTCTAAGTAAGCATATACTTCAGCATAATATTCAAAATCATTCCAAATCTTTTTTGCAACCAAAACTTTCATAATACACCTCCTAAAGTCATTGTACACTAAGAGTATATAAAATTAGTCTCAAGTTTTAGGAATTTCTTAGTTTTGAGATAAAACATTATTGTACGAATAAAGAAAGAACTGTTCCTAACTAGAGTATTTACAGTTCTCTTCTTAACATTTATAACTTATAACTTTTCAAAGACGAGCGTCGCTTGAATGCGATCACCACCACTAAATCCTTTACTGCCACCATTAGATGTACTGATTGTATGTTAGCGATATCCCTTTCTAACTTGAGCATTAATTGTATTTTCAGGTTCACTCAAATTATGCGACCCCGTACCAAAGAACTTTTTCTTAAGTGATACTTGTAATACAACATAAGGTAAATTACTGTTAGATGCCAATGATAACGAAGACTCTTTTTCTAAATCATCCCAAAATCCCATAAGCACACCTCTTTCTATTGTTCATATCGTATGTAAATACTAGGTGCCTGTCAACACCACAATATATGTATAAGGTGCTTTAGTTGTTCATATTATTACTCTATGATATTATGAATTCGTAATAATCGTGTCAAAGATACAAAATCATTTGACAATTACACAAATAACTTGTATTATTAATTTATTAACAAGTTGTTAATATCTTCAGGGTCGGGTGTAATTCCCAATTGGCGGTAAAGTCCGCGCGCCTTAGGGCATGATTTGGTGCAAGTCCAAAACCAACAGTTAAAGTCTGGATGAAAGAAGATACATCTTTTTTTAATATCGATGTGATACCTGGAGACTATTTTTCGGGTTTTTTTATTAGAAAGAGGTCTTTATGAAAAAGAAAAATACGTTCTCAACCAATAAGCTCGTCATGGCAGCACTACTATCTGCCCTAGCTTACATTCTCATGTTTGTCGGTCGTGTACCGATGATTGCATTTCTAAAGTACGATCCAAAGGACGTCATCATTATGTTTGGAGGCATCATCTTCGGACCAGCAATGACAATCCTCATCTCATTAGTCGTTTCAATTATTGAATTTATGACTGTAAGTGGAGATGGAATCATTGGACTGTTTATGAATGTTCTAAGTACAATATCATTTGTAACCGTCGCAACAATCATCTACAAACGCACTAATACGCTCAAAGGACTCATCAGTGGACTCATCGTCGGAGGACTCTTAACAACCCTAGTCATGGTCGCATGGAACTATATCGTAACCCCATGGTTCTTAGACATCTCACGAGAAGCCGTCGTACCAATGTTACTCCCCATCATCACACCATTTAATCTTATAAAGAGTGTGATCAACTCTACGATCATCATCCTACTCTATCAACCAGTATCACGTGCTATGCGCACAAACAAGATAGAAACAGAAAACCAAACACACACTGGATACATCATTCTAATCAGTATCATTACACTCATCAGTTCCGTAATACTCGTTAACATCATTAACAATCTATAGTACCTTCACAACAAAGGCTTAGCATAATTCGCTAAGCCTTTAAATTACATTAAATTTCTATCTCAAATCGATATTCTTTAAACTGAACATCAT
>JAAYGI010000028.1 GCA_012727815.1 Erysipelothrix sp. | reverse complement strand
TTAGCGTTGAAGTAAAGTTGTCCGTGTTGAACATCGTTACCTTTAGCTTCTAAGAGTTCTTTAGTTGTTACAAATTTGTAACCTGCTTCTTTAAGTTTTGGTAATATACAATCTAGTGATTCTACTGTTGATTCATAGAGTTCATGCATTAAGATAATAGCACCATCATAAACACCATCTACAGTATTTTGACAAACACGTTGCGCATCTCTATAAAGCCAGTCTTCAGTATCAACACTCCAGTTAATAAAAGTATTAGCAAGTGCGCGACGTTGTGGTTCTAAGATAGCACCATAAGGTGGTCTAACATAAATTTCACCAGCAAAGCCTGTTGTATTTTTTAATACTTCAGCTGTTTTGTCTAATTGAGATTGAATTGCTTCTTGAGTCATTCCTGTGAAGTTAGGGTGGTCATATGAGTGACTTGCAATTTGATGACCATTATCAAGTAAGTCTACCAGAATCTCACTGTCGGCTTCAACACGTGATCCTAGAATAAAGAATGTTGCATGTCCATCATATTCTTTAAATTTCTCAAGAATTTTCTCACCATTTTTAGAGTAGGGACCATCATCGAATGTGAATGCGACCATTTTATCTGTTGCTTCATATCCATAATCTAGATAAACAGAAGGTAAGTCTGCATCTTTATCCGCTTTGATTTTTCCAAAGTCTTCTTTAAGGTATGCATTGTTTTCTTTCAAATCAATTTCATATGTTCCGAAATTAAATATGAATGACATTTTATTACCTTTTATATAAATATCATTAAATTTTTCATCTATATTTGTAAGTTTCATGAACTCACTTCTTTCAAGTGTATGTTCTTTTGCACTTGTTCTGATACCATCAATGATAATGCGAACTGCTTTATCTTTAAATATTGTAGGATTTACGAAGTTTTTCGTAACACTATCATATGTTCTAGTATCTGTTGCAACAAGTTTATCATCTACATAAGTAGTGATGCTTACAGAAGTGAATCTTTTCTCTGTTTTTTCTGATTTATAATCTTGTTTAATCTTATGTACTATCTCTTCATCTGTTTGAAAAGCAGCTGTATATGCATCAAATGTTTCTTGCATTGTCTCTTGTATCCATTTATCCATTGGTTTTTCACCCGTTGATGGGTAGTGAAGTACATAGAAATCATCATTGATTACTTTCTTCATTATTTTATATTTACCGGTGTTTTTATCCGTTGTGTCCTTAGTTGTCATTTCTTTAGGGTAATTTGTTCCTAAAGCCTTAACTAAGAAGAATCCACCTACTAATGCAATACCAATAGCCAAGACTATTAATAAGATGAGAACTGGTTTCTTTAATTTCCTTTTATTAACATATGCCATTTTATAACTCCTTTTTAACATTACCTAACAATGATATCATATCCAAGGTTTAATATATGTATAATTAATGTGAATTAAAAGAAACTTAAGAAATGAAGCTTAATTGTGTCATCTTTAATGAAGTTACTTTTTAAATGGTATATAATGAACCAGTAGTCGCTTATTATTGTTGCTATTATAGGTAAAAAAGACCCTAGATTTACTGGAAAATATTCCTTACATAAATAGTGGACTTTTGAAACGTAATACTATATAATAGTAAAGCGAAACAGACTTATTGTGTTGCATGTCTACAAAACGACATACAACCGCTCAATTTAAGGTTTAAGTGAACATGTGTTCCACCTTATTTGGCGAGTCTTATGCGAAATAGGGAGGTGTATTCATGTACGCAATTATTAAAACAGGTGGTAAACAAGTTATGGTTTCAGTAGGTCAAGAGATCTATGTAGAAAAACTAGACGTTGAAGCAGGTGATACAGTAGTATTCGACGAAGTCGTTGCTGTTAAAAACCGTGTTCTTCGTGTAGGAACTCCTTTTGTTAAAGGGGCAACTGTTACTGCTAAAGTTGACAAACATGGTAAAGGTAAGAAAATTCATATCTTTAAATATGTTGCTAAAGTTAGCTCAACAAGACGTAAGCAAGGTCATAGACAACCTTACACAAAACTAACTATTGAAGCAATAGAAGGTTAATTATGATTAAAGTTAATATTTACACTCATAAATCCAACATATATAAAATTGATATATCCGGTCACTCATACAGTGGGGAGCCAGGTTATGATCTTGTATGTGCAGGGGTTAGCTCCATTGGAGTTGGTGCCTTAAATGCATTTGATGCACTGGATGATGATTGTATCTTAGAACTCAGTGAGAAACCTTATATTAAAATAGAATGTAAGACAATTACTAAAGAAAATCAAACAATGATGAACTTTCTAAAATATCAATTGGAAACAGTTGAAGCAGTTCATCATGAACACATTAGAATTAAAGAAATGGAGGATTCCCGATGAAATTTACATTAAATATTCAATTATTTGCATCTAAAAAGGGTGTTGGTTCATCAAGAAACGGACGTGATTCACATTCGAAACGTCTTGGTGCTAAACGTGCTGATGGAGAATTTGCAACTGCAGGTTCAATCTTATACCGTCAACGTGGTACAAAACTACATCCTGGTAACAACGTAGGACGCGGTGGGGATGATACTTTGTTTGCTAAAGTAGACGGAGTAGTAAAATACGAACGCATCAGTCGTTCACGTCGCTGTGTATCAGTATATCCAAACGCTTAATACATGAAATCCCCAATTGTTTGGGGATTTTTTATTTGAAAGGGTGATTACATGTTTGTAGATCGTATTAGTATTAAATTAATTGCAGGAGATGGTGGTGATGGTATGGCAGCATTTCGTCGTGAAGCCAATGTTCCACTTGGTGGACCTTATGGTGGAGATGGTGGAAATGGCGGAAATGTCGTATTTAAGGCAACATCAAGTAAATCAACACTTTTAGAATTACGCTACAACCGTATTGTAAAAGCTGAACGTGGTGAAAATGGAAAAACAAAAAAAATGCATGGCCGTACAGGTAAAGATTTTGAAATATTAGTTCCTTTAGGAACGATGATTAAAAACTCAGAAACTAACCTTGTTATTGCCGACTTAACAGAAGAGGGTCAAACAATTATCATTGCACATGGTGGGCGTGGTGGACGTGGTAATGCACGTTTTGCAACACCTAGAAACCCTGCACCTCAGCAAGCTGAGCGTGGTATGCAAGGTGATAAATTAGATGTAACTCTTGAATTAAAGGTTTTAGCTGATGTTGGTTTAGTAGGTTTTCCATCTGTTGGGAAATCAACACTACTTTCAGTTATATCACGTGCAAAACCAGAAATAGCAGACTATCACTTCACAACATTGGCTCCTAACTTAGGAATCTCTAGTAGTGATGATGGAAGAACCTTTACTGTTGCAGATTTACCAGGTCTTATAGAAGAGGCACATACTGGTAAAGGTCTGGGGCATGTATTTCTAAGACACATCGAAAGATGTCGTGTTTTAGTACATGTTTTAGACATGGGTTCTGAAGAAGGACGCGATCCTTTAGAAGATTTTAAAATTATTAATAAGGAACTTGAACTCTATAATGCAAACTTATTAGAAAGACCTATGATAATTGCTGCCAATAAAATGGATCTAGACGCTGCAGAAGAAAATCTAAAGCGCTTTAAAGAAGCATATCCTGAATATGAGGTCTTTGAATTGATTACGGTTGTAGGAGAAGGAACAAAAGCATTACTTTATAGACTTGCTGATATTCTGGATTCAATACCAAAAGAATCATTAAAAAGAGAAGAAGATACCGTTGTATTCAAATATGAAAAACCAAGAGAAAAATTCTCTATTGTACGCCATGATGGAAACATGTGGGAGCTTACAGGAGAGGTTGTTGTACGTTTACTAGATCAATACGACTTTGAGTATGAAGATGAGGTTATACAGTTTGGTATGGCTCTAAAACGCTTAGGAGTAGATGAGGCATTACGTGCAGCAGGAGCAACACATGGTGATGTTGTTATTTTAGAAAGTATTCAGTTTGTGTTTGACGAAGGTGTATTAGACTAAAGATAGGTGGTCCATATGTTTGCATATATTAAAGGTACAGTTGTGATGATACTTGAGACAAGTGTCGTTATTGATAATAATGGGATAGGGTATGAAATATTTACACCTACACCTATGGAGTTTGAGGTTGGAAGTATTGATACTATTTATACTTATAACCATGTACGTGAAGATATATTTGCACTCTTTGGATTTAAATCTTTAGAAATACTAGAATTTTTCAAAAAGATTATTACAGTTAAAGGTGTAGGACCCAAAACAGGTCTTGCAATATTAAAGAATACAAATCTACATCAGATGGTTGAAGCAATTGAATCATCTGATGTATCTTATTTAAGAACACTTCCAGGCATTGGACCCAAGATGGCATCACAAATGATTCTAGATTTAAAAGGGAAACTTGTAATAACACAAGCATACAGTCCAAATCTACAAGCAATTGAAGATGTTTTTGTAAGTCTAATGAATCTTGGATTTAAACAGAAAGAACTTGATGCGATTAAAGAACGATTACTAACACTGGACACAAGTGATGTAGACACACTTTTACGTAGTGCTTTACAATACTTAGCTAAATAGAAGGTGTAGTATGAAAGAAAAACTTTATTTATTTGAAACATATGATGAAGATGAGCACTTATCTTTAAGACCTGCTTATCTAAGTGATTATGTTGGTCAAGATAACTTGATATCAAATTTAAAAATATTTATTGAAGCATCTCAAGTTCGTAATGAAACACTGGATCATTTACTACTATATGGACCGCCAGGACTTGGAAAAACAAGCCTTGCTTACATATTAGCAAATGAGTTAAAAGCAAGTATTAAGGTGACTTCTGGACCTTCTATCGAAAGAATAGGTGACTTAGCAGCCCTTTTATCAGCACTGAACCCAGGTGACATCTTATTTATTGATGAAATACACAGAGTTCCAAAGCAGATAGAGGAAATACTCTACTCAGCAATGGAAGATTTTGAATTGGATCTAATTGTTGGTAAAGATGAAAGTGCACGAAGTGTACGACTTGAATTACCACCATTTACACTTGTTGGTGCAAGTACAAAGATTGGTAACCTATCATCTCCCTTAAGAGATAGATTTGGTATCACATCTAAATTAGAATACTATTCAAATCATGAATTACAAGCTATAATAAATAGAACATCACGTGTTATGAACACAATAATAGATCAAGAAAGCAGTGACTACATTGCCAGAAGATCTAGAGGAACCCCAAGAATTGCAATAAGACTTTTCAGACGTATTAGAGATTTTGCTTTAATACTCAATAATAACGCAATAGATATAGACATTACGAAACATGCATTTGATCAACTTAAAATTGATTCGCTTGGTTTAGATGCTCTTGATATTAGTTATTTAAAAGTAATTATTGAAAAGTTTAAAGGTGGTCCTGTTGGAATCGATGCAATCGCATCGGCCATATCAGAGGATGTTATGACCCTAGAAGATGTTTATGAACCTTATTTATTACAAATAGGATTCATTCAAAGAACATCACGCGGTCGAATTGCAAGTCAAAAAGCATATGAACATTTGAACATCCCATACATTTAAAATGAGAAGGAGCCTATATGAAAGTATGTATTGTAGCAGGTGGGAGTGGCGGACACATTTATCCAGCACTCACATTTAGTGATTATTTAAAAGAAAAAGGATCATACGATATATTTTATATTGGTAATGATCATAAAATGGAAGCAAGGATTATTCCTGAAGCAGGATATCCTTTCTACTCAATTAGTAACCAAGGGCTTCAAGGATCGCATTGGGATAAGGTTAAGGCTGTTTTCGGACAGTTTAAAGCAATTTTAGATTCTAGAAAGCATCTTAAAAAACTTAAACCAGACCTTGTTTTTGCATTTGGCGGTTATGTAACATTACCTGTTGTAATTGCTGCAAAAAGTCTTGGTATTAAGATTGCCTTGCATGAGCAAAATGCATTCGTTGGTAAGGCTAATAAATGGGTCTCAGGACTTGTTGATGTTATCTTTACATGCTATGAAGAAGCATTTAAAGGTAATGACAAGGTCTACATGTTTGGAAATCCAAGGGCTGCATTAGGACAGGACAAAAGAAAAGACCCTGTTGAAATGGATCGTATTGGATTGGATAAAGATAAGAGAATGGTACTTATTGTAATGGGCTCTCAAGGCTCAGATACAATGAACAAACTTATCCAAGAAGCTTTTATTCCACTAAAAGATATAGACTATCAAATTGTATTCGTAACAGGTCCCTTAGAATATGATGAATTTGTTGATGATATTAAAGGAAAGACCGTTCCAAAGAATATATTTATTGAAAGTTATGTTAATCAAGCTAAATTAATGCCTTATACGAACTTAATAGTTGCAAGAGCGGGTGCATCAACCATTACAGAGATTGCAGCATTTAGAACTCCTTCAATTCTTATTCCTAGTCCATATGTAGCAAACAATCATCAATACTTTAATGCACAAGCACTTTATAAGAAACAGGCAACCGTTTTACTTGAAGAAAAAGATCTTAATTTAGATAGTTTTATTCAAGCAATTGAAAACACCCTTAACAATCAAGCCTTGCTTGAAGACATGAAGGAAAATGTTGCTGTATTTGATACTCCTTTAGTGAATGATAATATCTTAGATGTTATCTTAAAGGTGGTGAATCATGAGTAGAAGACGTAATGTAGCGCAAGAAGATGAAACATCTGTTAAGAACATCCAAAAGAAAATTAGGATGGAAAACAGAAGGAAAAGACGCAACAGAATAAAAAGAATAGCAAGAAGAGTCTTAACACTGACACTTATCGCATCTTTAATATTTGCAGTATATGCTTTTGATAAATCGAAATACTCTAGAATCAGAGAAATAGAAATCAAGGGTAACGAAGCAATATCGGATGCAGTAATTTTAGAAAATTTAAAAATTAAGAAAAATGATCGTATTATAAAAGGCCTATTCTACAAGCTAACAGGCCAAGACATAGGGAATGGTGTTGCAAACAGTTCCATAAAGTTGTATTATACAAAAGGACTACTTAGTTTGACAGTCGAAGAATATCCTGTGGTTGCAACACTACAGGGTGAAAAAGGTAATAAATACTTATTTTCGGATAATTATTTAGGGAAGGTTGATAATGAAATTTATTCATCCGCACCAATCCTAACCAACTTTGATGAGAAGTTATTAACTGAGCATCCGAAATTTTCAGAAAAACTATCTAAAATTAAGACATCAACATTTAACAGTATTTCAGAAATTACTGTTGTTGATGAACCTTTAGAGGATATATACTTTAAAATTACAATGAATAATGGTTACTTCGTATTTACAAACCTTACAAATCTATTACTGATGGATTATTATCCTGATATTGTATCAGGGATTCAGCAAGGTGATAAGAAGGATAACAGATGTATTTACTTTTTAGATTATGGACATACAGATGAAAATCAAAGTGCCATAGCAAGACCATGTTCAGCCGATTAAGTGGCTTTTTAATATAAAATATGAGAAAATAACAATAGGAGGAATTCTTATGACTATAGAAAAACAAAATGAGTTTGGTACAATCAACGTAACAAATGAAGCAATTGCAATGTTAGCAGGTGGGGTAGTTACAGAATGTTATGGCGTAGTAGGTATGGCATCTCAACAGATCTTTAAAGATGGACTGGCTGAACTTTTAAAAGGTGAAAACTTTACAAAAGGTGTTATTGTTAACAAAACTGAAGAAGGTATCGTTTTAGATATCTATATTATAGTAAGCTATAATGTTAGAATTTCTGAAGTTGTATTTGAAGTGCAAAAGAATGTAAAATATATTATGGAAAAAACTTTACAACAAGACATTCATAAAGTGAATGTTTATGTACAAGGTATTAAGGTGGTTAAATAATGGATAAGATAACAGGCGATATATTTTTAAAGATGTTAGATAATGGTGCGAACAACCTTTCGAACCAACACCATGAAATTAACGCTTTAAATGTATTTCCAGTACCAGATGGTGATACTGGAACAAATATGAATCTAACTTTTACAAATGGTCTGAAAGAAGCAAGAGAACTTGTTTCAAGCCATGTAGGAGAATTATCAAAGAAACTTTCACGCGGATTATTAATGGGAGCACGTGGTAACTCAGGTGTAATACTATCTCAAATATTTAGAGGTTTCTCACAATCTGTAGAATCTAAAAAAGAGTTAGATGCTAATGATCTTGCAGATGCTTTTCAAAATGCAACAGTCGCAGCTTATAAAGCAGTAATGAGACCCGTTGAAGGGACAATCTTAACTGTTTTAAGAGAAAGTGCACAATATGCATATGATTGGAAACAAGTTAATGAAGCAACTCCATTAGAGTATCTTGAGTATCTTGTTGAAAAAGCTAAAGAATCCCTAGACTACACTCCAGAACTATTACCTGTACTAAAAGAGGTAGGCGTTGTTGATAGTGGTGGTGCAGGATATTTAGCTGTTTTAGAAGGTTTTGTAGCAGCACTTAAGGGTGAAACAATTGAAGCCTTAGATATTAGCGCTGAACAACACAATGCTGGACAAGATATGGAACACGATGAATTTGGTTACTGTACTGAATTTATCATTCAATTAGATCCAAAAGCTAAGTATAGTGAGAATAAATTTAAAGATGACTTAGAAAAACTAGGTAATTCAATTGTTGTTGTAACAGATGAAGACTTAGTTAAAGTACACGTACATACTTTAAAACCAGGAAATGCCCTAAACCTGGGTCAAAAATACGGAGAATTCCTAAAACTTAAAATCGAAAACATGTCAGAACAACACCATTCATTAATGGAAAGTGATATTGGACATGCAAGTAAAGCTAAAAAAGAACATTCAAAATATGCAATCATATCTGTAGTAGCAGGTAAAGGTATTGCAAAACTATTCAATGAATTACGTTGTGAGTATATTATTAGTGGTGGTCAGACAATGAACCCATCAACTGAAGACTTTATTGAACTTATCAATGAAATTGATGCAGATCACATCTTAATTCTACCAAACAACTCAAATATCATATTGGCGGCAAACCAAGCTAAAGATATTTTAGAAGATAAAGATATTCATGTTGTAGCAACAAAATCAATCCCTCAAGGATTATCAGCATGTATCATGTTTAACCCTGATGCATCAATTGAAGAAAACATTGAGGAAATGATGGATGCTGTATCAAATACAACAACAGCAGAAATTACATACGCAATCAAAGATACAGTCTTTGAATCCGTAGAAATTAAAAAAGATGACTTCATGGGAATTGTTGAAAAAGATATTGTTATCGCAAACCCTTCACGTAAAGTTGTTCTAGAAGCAGTCTTAAAATCATTAATTACAGACGACAAAGAAATCGTAACGGTTCTTGTTGGTGAAGATGTAAGTGATGATGAAATGGCTGAAGTAGAAAGTTACATCAATGATAACTTTGAGGTTGAAGCAGATGTTTATCGCGGAGATCAACCAGTATATTCATATATCTTTGGTGCAGAGTAATCAATAAAAAAAGGGCATTGCCCTTTTTTACTTATTAAAGTACAGAGTTCACGATTTTGGACTCTTAAATAGTGTATAATTAAGGCGGTGATGAAAATGACATTATGGGAATTTTTAGATTCATTAGGAATAAGTGTAAATAACAAGCTTTTAATTGAGAATGCTTTTGTTCATGCATCTTATGTTAATGAAAATAGTGAAATACAAAGTGATAACGAAAGACTAGAGTTTATGGGAGATGCCGTTTTGCAAATCCTGGTATCAGAGATTCTGTATAATCACCCTGATGTATTATCAGAAGGGGATATGACACTCTACAGAGCACGTCTTGTTAGAGAAGAAGCACTGGTTGAATATTCAAGAAAACTAGACTTAAGTCGTTTCTTAAAATTAGGTCAAGGTGAAGAGTTCACAGGCGGACGAGAAAAGGATTCCATTGTTGCGGATCTTTTTGAAGCGGTTGTTGGAGCTGTGTATCTTGATTCAGGTTTAGAAAATGCTAAGAAAATAATTGACAAAGTGATCTCAACAGATTTATCTAAAATTAATATAACTACAATTACTGATTATAAAACAAAATTACAAGAATATGTTCAATCTGATAGAAGAGAGAATGTAAGTTATGAAGTTGTTAAGACAACAGGGCCATCTAATGCGCCTGAATTTGAAGTTGTCGTGAAGTTAAACAACCTTATTTTCGGAAAAGGTACAGGGACTTCTAAAAAAAGAGCAGAACAAGAAGCTGCTAAAGATGCATTTGAAAAATTAGTAAAGTAGGAGGAAACACTTGAAAACTATAATAACAAAACTAAACTTAAATGAAGAATTCAAGCGTTATTTTGATAATTCAAATATTATTAATGCTACTTTTTATAAAGATGAAGAAATATTGAATCTTACACTTCAGGTAGATAATACACTACCTTTTGAAGTTTATAATAACTTCCTAATACAATTAAAGTTACACTTAAGAGTGACTGTTAATTTAACAATTAAATCCCATCACAATGGACTTGATTATTTTAACATTGCAAAATACTTTGATCACTTTGTAACAGGAGGTAATTTACCCTCTCTTTTACGAAGACAATTGGGTGATGGTGAGACAAGTCTGATAATCTATGCAGATGATGTCCATACACAACAAATCATGGCCAACGATATCAAAAAACTACAAGAGTTATTTGCACAAGTTGGTATTAAAAGAAGTATCATTAGTGAAGTCATTTCAATCAATGATGTTGAAAAAAGTATCACTGTAGAAAAACAAGAAGTTACAAAAGAACAAGAAATAGAATTATCAAAGCCTGTACAAAGATCATACACAGGCTATAAAGACTATCAACAAATACCTTTAAAACATTTAAACGAAGAAGCATTTAATGTTATTGCACAAGGTCAAATTTTTGATGTGGATGTGCGTGTATTTGCAACTGGTACTGGTTTTGCTGTTACTTATTATATCCATGATGGAGAATCTGCAATAATTATTAAGAGAATTTACAATACAAAAGACTCAAGTGTAAAAGATGTACTTAAAAAAGGAACCTTTGTTAAATTTTACGGTGACTATGTTCATGAGAGTTCTCGATATTTCCAAGGACACTACATGAAATATAGACGTTATGAAATTACTGAAGAACTTTTTGAGCGTAAGGACACAGCACTGACTAAACGTGTTGAATTCCATACACATACAAAGATATCTGAAATGGATGGCGTGACGGATGTTAAAGACTATTTAAACCAAGCATTCGCATGGAAGCACCCAGGTATTGTAATAACAGACCATGAGGGGGTACAAAGTTACCCTAAAGCGCATGACCATGTTATGAAACTTAAGAAACAAAATCCTGACCATGACTTTAAAATAGGTTATGGTGTTGAAATGAATCTTGTTGATAAGGATTTAAAGGTAATTACTAATCCTAAAGGTCAACACATTCATACTGCCAACTATGTAGTATTCGATATTGAAACCACAGGACTTTCAGCATTCTATGACCATATTATTGAATTTGGTGCAGTTAAAATTGAAAATGGACAAACAGTTGAGTCATACCAAACTTTTATTAAGCCGCCAATTTCAATACCCAAACATATTGAAAAATTAACAAACATTTCAGATGCTGATGTTGTCAATGCAAAACCAATTGCAGAGCAACTGGATAAGATACTTGATTTCATTGGGGACAGTATCCTTGTTGCGCACAATGCCAGCTTTGATATTGATTTCTTGGACGAAATCCTTAGAAAACATGGACGTCCACCCCTTGATAACACTGTTATAGATACACTTAACCTAGCACGTGTCTTATATGAAAATAGAAGATCATATCGACTAGGAAGTGTTGCAAGACTCTTAAAGATTACATATGACGATGCTGTAGCCCATAGAGCTGATTATGATGCTGAGTTACTATCCAATGTATTCTTTCAAATGAAACGTTCTGAACAGTTAATAGACTTAGAAACTGTTGATGAGATCCAAGTACTGTGTAAAGATGGATTCAGTAAAAACAGAAGAAGTCACTTATCGGTTATTGCAAAGAATCAAACAGGTCTTAAGAGTTTATACCAATTGATTTCATTGTCATACACAACTTATCTTTCAGCTTCTGGTAAATCAACAAGCGGTAATGAGTTTGTTGCTGAACCTAGAATCATTAAAGATGAAATTATGAAGCGACGTGAAAACTTACTAATCGGAGCAGGGTGTACAAACTCAGATATATTTGAGATTGCTATGAATAAAGGTGAAGCTGCACTTGATGCTGCAATATCATTCTATGACTTTATAGAAATTATGCCTCTTAGCGTATACAAACCCCTATTAGATCGCCAAGTACTAACATCTGAAGAAGATGTAATTCGTATTATTAAACGTATTATTGAAGCGGCAAAACGTCAAAATAAATTAATACTTGCAACAGGGAACGTTCACTACAACCACCCTAAAGAAAAAATTATAAGAGATGTGTATGTCCATTCCTTAGGAATTGGTGGAACACGTCACCCTTTATACTTATATGATGAAAGTAAACGTCTTAATACAGAAAAACCAGACCAACACTTTAGAACAACTGATGAAATGCTACTTGAATATCCTTATTTAAGTGAAGAAGAGACATATCAGTATGTTGTTAAAAATCCAACGGATCTTTTAGATTCAATGGAAGAGGTTATTCCTGTAAAACAAGAATTGTTTACACCTAAACTTGAAAACTCAGACAAACTTTTAAAAGATCTAGTATATCAAACAGCTACTGATATTTATGGCATGCCATTACCGGCAATTGTTGAAGATAGAATTGAGTTTGAATTGAAGTCTATTTTAGGCCATGGATTTGGTGTTATTTATTATATCTCACACTTACTTGTTAAAAAGTCACTGGATGATGGTTATTTAGTAGGATCACGTGGTTCTGTAGGATCTAGCTTTGTTGCGACAATGTCTAAAATTACAGAAGTTAACCCTTTAGCACCGCACTACGTATGTCCATCATGTAAGCACCATGAATTTTTCACTCAAGGTGAGTATAGTTCAGGATTCGACTTACCTGCAAAACAATGTCCTAAATGTAATGCTGAGTATCTTCGCGATGGTCAAGATATTCCGTTTGAGACCTTCTTAGGTTTTGAAGGAGACAAGGTACCAGATATAGATTTAAACTTCTCAGGGATTTATCAAGAAATAGCACATGCTTATACTAAAGAAATCTTTGGTGAAGATAGTGTATTTAAGGCTGGAACAATTTCAACTGTTGCTGATAAGACTGCTTACGGTTATGTTGCTGGTTATTATGAAAGTATTAACCAAACAATCGATAACCAAGCATGGCATTCATATCTTGCAAGCAGTGCAGCTGGCGTTAAAAGAACAACAGGACAGCACCCAGGGGGAATTATTGTAATCCCTGATTATATGGATGTGCATGACTTTACACCTTATCAATTTCCAGCAAACAACATCAACTCTAAATGGCTGACAACACACTTTGAATATCATGATATTGAAAGTAATGTATTGAAGTTAGACATATTGGGGCATGTTGACCCTACAGCCATGAAGATGTTAGAAAAGGTATCAGGTATTGATATCAATACTGTTCCGATTAATGATCCCGATACAATTTCTATCTTTGCATCACCTGATGCTTTGTCAATAGATACACGTAGTTATAAAGAAAAAACAGGAGCATTAGGAATACCAGAGTTTGGTACACCATTTGTTAGGCGAATGCTTGAAGCTACAAAACCTGAATCATTTTCAGACTTAGTACGTATTTCAGGTCTATCACATGGAACTGGGGTATGGAATACCAATGCTGAAGAACTCATTAAAAATGGATTAACACTAAGAGATGTTATTGGGTGTCGTGATGATATCATGGTTTACCTAATGCATCACGGACTTGAGCCAAAGATGGCTTTTGATATTATGGAATCTGTACGTCGTGGACGTGGATTAAATGATCTATGGATTAAAGAAATGAATACAAACAATATTCCAGCATGGTATATTGATTCATGTCAAAAAATTGAATACATGTTCCCTAAAGCCCATGCTGTAGCATACGTAATGATGGCTGTTAGGGTTGCTTGGTTTAAAGTACATAACCCAATTGCTTATTATGCAGTATACTTCACATTAAGGGTTAATGCTTATGAGATAGAAACTATGACTGCTGGCATGGAAAAGATTCAGTCCAGAATGCATGGTATTAAAACAAGACTCTCAGATTGGCAGTTACAAAGGGAAGTATCAAATAAAGAGAAAAGTTTAATCGATACCTTAGAGGTAACATTAGAAATGAATCTAAGAGGATACAAAATCAGTCCTATCGATTTATATCTATCAGAAGCAACTGAGTTTATCGTAGATCCTAACAATCCCAAAGCAATCATCCCACCATTCAATGTGGTAGATGGTTTAGGTGATGCTGTTGCGCGTTCAATTGTTGAAGCAAGAAAAGATAGAGAATTCATGTCAAAACAGGATTTAATATCAAGAACAGCAGTCAGTGGTTCAATGGTTAAAAAGTTAGATGAACTTAATATCACATCCAGTATGACTGACACCAATCAGATGTCATTATTCTAGGATGAAAGTGCAATTAAGCCTTTATTAATAAGGTATATTTGATTACCATACAAGTTGCATATTGAATATGAACACTGTATAATGTATGTAGATGGAAACAAGGAGTGGTGATCGCCACTCCTTCGTTTACGTTTAGGAGGTATTATGAAGTCATATTTAGACATATTTGAACCCATCGCAAAAGAAATGGGCGTTAAAATTGTACATTCAAAAAAGGTAGCTAACGATATATTGGAGATCAATATTGCATATACAGATAAAGTTGATTCTGTAGATTTAGAAACCTGCGCTAAGGTAGCCAATGCATTTGCTGAGGCGACTGATTTTGAGATTGGTTTAGATGTTAGCTCTGAAGGGGCAGAACGCGTAATACCTGCTAATTTATTTGAAACAGTCATTGGAAAACACGTCTACGTTAAATTCAAAAATCCCACAGAAGGAATGAATGATGTAGAAGGGGAGTTATCCGAAGTTAAGGATTCAAGTATCTGTGTAAAATACAGATTTAAACATACACACAAAACTATTGAAATAGAAAGGGAAAATATAAACCTGCTAAGACTAGCGGTTAAATTTTAAGGAGTATAACATGAAATTAGATGATGTAGTAAATGCATTTAACCAATTTGAAAGCGAAAGAAACTTAACAAGAGAATTCGTTGCTGAAGCATTGGAAGAATCATTAGTAAAAGCTTATAGAAGAGAAATCCAAGTTCCAGATGCAATGGTTGATATTGAAATTGACCAAGATTCAGGAAACATCAGATTATTCCATAAGTTTGAAGTTGTCGAAACAGTCAATGATGATGAGTTAGAAGTAGCTCTTGACGAAATCGACGCTAAAGATTTAAAAGTTGGTGATTTCTACCGCGTTGAAAAACAAGTTAATGAACTTGGACGTGCGGCAGTAACACTTGCTAAAAACGTAATTAAACAAAAAATTAGAGAAGCTGAAAAATTACAAGTTTACAATGAATATTATAGATTGATGGACGAAATGATTACAGCTCAAGTTGAAACAGTTGAAGAGAAGTACCTTGTACTGGATTTAGGAAAAGCATTGGCAATTATGCCACGTGCGGCACAGATGCCAAATGAATACTATACAGAAGGTCAAAACATTAAGGTTGTAGTAACTGAGGTTAATAAAGAATCTCGTGGAGCTCAAATCTTAGTATCACGTGCAACAGACATGTTAGTACGTAGACTTTTTGAAGTTGAAGTACCAGAGTTTAAAGACAACTTAGTTGAAATTAAAGCAATGGCACGTGAAGCTGGAGATAGAACTAAAGTAGCAGTTCACTCAAATGATCCTGATATTGATCCAATTGGAGCTTTTATCGGACACCAAGGTTCAAGAATCCTTGCTATTAAAAATGAATTAAGTGGCGAAAATATTGATATCTTCGAATGGTCAGACCATATGATCGACTTAGTTAAAAACTCACTAAGTCCAGCAGAAGTTCTGGCAGTATTTGAAAATCCTAAAGATAAAGGATTGATAGTTATTGTAGAAGATGATCAATTATCTCTAGCAATTGGTAAACGTGGTAAAAATGCGCGTTTAGCAGTTAGACTAACAAAAGAGAGAATTGATATTAAATCTGTTACAGAAGCAAATGAAATGGGATTAGACTATGTTGCACTCATGGCTGAGTACGAAGCAAAACTACGTGCTGAGCAAGCTGAAAAAGAAGCGAAGAAACATATCGTTGAAGTTGAAGCTGATCTAGATGCAGACACAGTTGTTGAAACTGAAGAACATGAAGTAGAACCAGAAGTAATAGATGAAACACTTGATGCTTCAGATATTGAAACTCCTGAAGTTACTGAAGTTGTTGCTGAAGAGCCAGAAGAAGTAATAGATGAAGTTATTGAAGAGGTTGTTGAAGAAGTTGTAGAAACGCCACGACGTAAGCGTCCACTACTTAAACCTAGAAACGAAGAATTCGTATCTAAATTTGAGGATATAGCAGATGCAAGCCGTAAAGCAGATGTACCTTCATACAGAAGACCAAAACGTAGATTCGACCGTGAAGAGGAAGAAATTCCAACAACAGCGGAAATGCTAGAGAAACTAGATTACGAAATTGTACCTGAATACACTGAAGAACAGTTAGAAGAAATTGAAGTAATTACTGAAAAACTAGACAGTGAGTGGTATGATGAAGAAATTGACTTCGACGCATACGACAAATACTACGACGAAGACTAAGAGGTGAATCTTATGACACGAAAAATACCCATGCGTAAATGTGTAGTTACACACGAACAACATCCAAAGAAAGATTTAGTTCGTGTTGTATTAACTCCTGAAAAAACAGTTGAGGTTGATACAACAGGCCGATTAAATGGACGTGGTGCTTATCTGTTATTAGATAAAGAAGTAATCTTAAAAGCACAAAAAACAGGTGCTCTTAACAGATCACTTAAGACACAAGTGCAGGAGGAAGTATATGACAAACTCCTTAAACTCGCCGGCGATTAAAAAAATACAAAATGCATTGGGCCTAGCACAACGTGCTGGCAAGTGTGTTGCCGGAGATGAATTATTGGACAGTATTAGTAAAGGAAAGATTTCCATCGTAATTTTAGGAAATGACAGTTCAGATAGAACACAAGAGCAAATTTCTAAAAAATGCGATTACTACAAAGTTACTGTAGTAAAACTTTTATCAAAAGAGGAAATATCATCAGCAATAGGTAAATATAACCGCGTTGCTGTTGGTATTGCTGATAGAGGCTTTGGAAAGATGATTAATAAATATTTAGAAGAAACTAGAGGTGAGGTTATTAGTGAGTAGAAGAAACAATAGAAACAGAAACAGAAACAGAAATAAAAACCGTAATACAAACAGTGAACCGGTGAAAGTTGCAGTTGCTCCAAAAGTAACTGAAATTGAATATTTCGAAGGAATTTCTGTAAAAGAATTATCAGAAAGACTTGGTAAAAACCCAAGTGATTTAATTAAATTATTATTTATGATGGGTACTGTTGTGAACATCAACACATCATTAGATAATGATACTGTAGAACTTATTTGTCTAGAATACGAAGTTGACGCAACAGAAGTTGCTGTAGTTGACGAATTAGCATTAGATGATGAAGTAGAAGATGATGCAGAAAACTTAGAAGAAAGACCTCCTATTATTACAATTATGGGGCACGTTGACCATGGTAAAACAACAACTTTAGATACAATTCGTAAAACTGAAGTTGCTGCAGGAGAACATGGTGGAATTACACAGCACATTGGTGCTTACCAAATCACACGACGCGGTAAAAAACTAACATTCTTAGATACACCAGGACACGAGGCTTTTACAGCGATGAGAGCACGTGGAGCAGGAGTAACTGACATTGTTATTGTTGTAGTTGCAGCAGATGATGGTGTAATGCCACAAACACGTGAAGCGATCGACCATGCTAAAGCAGCAGGCGTTCCTTTAATTATTGCAATTAACAAAATTGACCGTGAAGGTGCTAACTTTGATAGAATCTATTCTGAATTATCTGACTTAGGTGTAATGCCTGAGGAATGGGGCGGAACAACTGTATTCGTTAAGATTTCAGCTAAAACTGGAGAAGGAATTGAAGAGTTAATCGACACAATCCTACTTGCTTCAGAATTAGAAGAATTAAAAGCGAACCCTAACAGAATTGCTGTAGGATCAGTTATTGAAGCTAAATTAGACAAGGGCCGTGGACCAGTAGCAACACTACTAGTTCAAAATGGAACACTTAAAACAGGAGATCCAATTGTAATTGGTTCAACATTTGGTAGAATCCGTAAAATGACAGCCAGTAATGGTCAAGAGCTTGAAACAGCAGGACCATCTATGCCAGTTGAAGTTATTGGACTACAAGATGTACCTGTAGCTGGAGACCCATTTAGAGCTTATGAAAATGAAAAAGAAGCACGTGTTATGGCTGATAAGCGTAATATTGCACGTGTTGAATCAGAAAGAACACAATCAAGTGCATTGAGTTTAGAAGATTTATCAAAACAAATTTCAGAAGGTGTGATGCAAGACATTAACCTGGTTATTAAATCAGATGTTCAAGGTTCAGCAGAAGCATTAAAAGCAAGTCTTGAAAGACTGTCTTCAGATGAAATTAGAGTAAATGTTATCCGCTCAACAGCAGGTACAATTACTGAAAGTGATATCTTACTTGCATCTGCTTCAAAAGCAATTGTAATAGGATTCAACATTCGACCAACAGCTGCAGTTAGAAACCTAGCTGAAGAGAAGAAGGTTGATATTAGACTTTATAATGTAATCTATCACGCGATAGAAGCATTAGAAGGCGCTATGAAAGGTATGATGGCTCCTGTATTCGAAGAAGTAATCTTTGGACAAGCAGAAGTACGTCAAATCTATAAAGTATCTAAAATTGGTACAATTGCTGGATGTATGGTTACAGACGGTAAAATCATGTCAGATAGTGATATGAGACTTATCCGTGATGGTATCGTAATTTATGAAGGTAAATTATCTTCACTAAAACGATTCCAAAACGACGCTAAGAGTGTAAATCAAGGGTTCGAGTGTGGTATTACAATCGCTAACTTCAATGATATTAAAGAAGGCGACATTATTGAATCACATGGAGAACAACAAGTAGAAGTGGAGTTCTAATATGAGCGTTAAAAAAGATAGAATTGAATCTGTTATTAAACGTGAAATTGCAATGGCAATTACAACACAACTCAATGATCCTGCTTTAAAATTTGCAAGTGTTACAGATGTTGAGGTCTCAGATGACCTCTCATTTGCAACAGTATTTGTTAGTTTTATTCGTGAAGAAGATAAAGAAAAAGGGATTGAAGTTCTTGTAAAGTCGAAAGGATTTTTACGTACTATTATTAGTAAATCTATTAAAACAAGACGTGTTCCTGTAATTTTAATTAAACTTGATGAATCAAGTGAAAAAGGTTCAAAAATAGACGATATCTTAAATAAAATTAAAGAAGATTAAATGTCTTAAGAGGATTCTTATGAATTCTCTTTTTGACGTTTATTAAATAGAAAGCGTGTGATTATATGGATGGCATTGTATGTGTCAATAAACCACAAAATATGACTTCATTTGATGTCATTAGAATATTACGTAGAAAATACGGTGTAAAAGCAGGACATAGCGGGACTTTAGATCCAAATGCTACAGGTCTTTTACTCATCGCTGTTAACAAAGGTACAAAGGCTTTAAATTATATTGAAGCAGAAGATAAGGTATATGTTGGTACATGCACCTTAGGTCTTAAAACAGATACAGGCGATATATGGGGTGAAACACTGCAAAGTGATACAAAAGAAATTGCATTAAGTAAAGAATTACTTGATCCGATTATAAAATCTTTTGTTAAAAAGCAAAAGCAACGTGTACCTATGGTATCTGCTAAAAAAATAAATGGAAAAAAACTCTATGAATACCACAGAGAAAACATAGAGATTGAAACACAATATACTGATATTGAAATATATGATTTAGAACTACTTGATATAAAAGAGAATAGCTTTACTTTTAGAGCTCATGTATCAAATGGTACCTATATTAGGACCTTATGTGAGGATTTAGCAGAAGCATTGGGAACTATTGGTACAATGTCCGCACTCAATAGAACTGAAATAGGGCGTTTCAATTTAGATAATGCAATTGATTTAGATAACTTAGAAGATGAACTAAAGCCAATTCCAGTAAAAGAAGCAGTAATAC
Source organism: Erysipelothrix sp. (assembly GCA_012727815.1). Lineage (GTDB taxonomy): Bacteria > Bacillota_I > Bacilli_A > Erysipelotrichales > Erysipelotrichaceae > Erysipelothrix. The sequence goes on along the minus strand of JAAYGI010000028.1, from coordinate 7,941 downwards.
TTCCGAAAATACAGGATGAATCTTTAGAATTTAAAATTATGAATGGACATCGTATTGAACTGGATACAAAAGAAGACACAGTCTTACTTGATTCAGGTAAATACTTTGCAGTATATGGGCGCGAAAAGGGTGATGTTTTTAAAAGCATCAGAGGTTTATGGTAATGAAAAGAACAATGATAACAAATATCTCTCAAATTACATTTGGTAAAGACAAGGTTGTTGCTTGTATTGGTTTTTTTGATGGACTACATAAGGGACATCAAGTACTCATCAATAAGACAATTGAACGTGCCAAGTCTTTAGGGATACCATCAATGCTCATTACTTTTAATCCCGATCCATGGGCTGTATTAAATAAAAAAAGTAATGTTAAACACATTACACCCTTAAAAACAAAACTAGAAGTAATTGAAACTTTTGGAATAGATGAAGTTGTTGTCTTAAAATTCGACTCTAACTTATCATCTTTATCACCAGATGACTTTATCTTTAAAGTCTTGATGGGATTGGGTGTAACTGAACTTGTTGTAGGACAAGATTTCAAGTTTGGTTTCAGAGGACAAGGTAATGTTGAGCTTCTTATTAATGATTATGCCGAAGTGATTAAAACTCATGTCATGGGAATTAAACTTGATGATAAGACTAAGATTGGCTCTACCCAAGTAACTCAAACAATTCTGAATGGTAACTTAGAAAAAACATCAGAACTCTTAGGAAGAGATTATAGAATATCTGGTATTGTTATAGATGGTGCGAAACAGGGAACAGAAATTGGCTTTCCTACCGCAAATCTGGACATATACGATGAGTTTGTGCTTCCTAAAGTAGGGGTATATGCTGGTTATACTTATGTAAATGATATAAAATATATGAGTATTATAAATATTGGATACAATCCAACATTTAATACAAAAGAAACAGTCTCAGTTGAAACACATATCTTAGACTTTAATCGTATGATATACGGTGAAGTTATCCATCAAGATTTCACTTTTAGAATTCGTGATGAACTGAAATTTGAAACTATTGATCAACTGATTGACCAAATGAAAAACGATGAAAAAATCGCAAGAGCACAATTAAAACTAGATTAAGTAATAGTTCTTTAGTTTTAATTATTAAAATGATATAATCAATGTAAGGTGATAATATGAAAGACTATTTACTAATACAAGATACAAACACAGGTTTGGGACAAATTGCTGTTTCATACACTGTAATAAGTGAAATTGTAACAAACGTTATAGACCAAGATAAGAATGTATTCTTTGATGAAATTAGAGGAATTAAATCAGCTCCTACAATTACATTAAATGAAGAAGGACTATCTGTCTTTTTAAAGGTAAGAATTCAATACGGACAGGATGTAGAGAAATCAATCCACAAGGTTCAAACTGAATTAAGAAATCAACTTGAACTGATGGTTGGATATCATGATCCAGTCTTAAATTTCAGTGTTGTAGGATTTAAATTTAATTAGAAGCAGTTATATTCTGCTTCTTTTAGTGTGGAGGATTTATGAGTAGAAGAGATTATAGAAGAAATGCACTTGCAATTATTTACATGCATGTAGTAACAAATAAGGACATAGATGTTATTATTGATGAAAATACATTCGCATCATCTACAGGAGACTTTATTGCCCCTTTAGCACTTGATGAGGAAATGCTTGATGCATGTTATAGAGTAGAGGAACGCTTTGATACTTATATCAGGGTAATTGATAGTCGTATTAAAGATGGTTGGAGATTCGAGAGATTGGGTCGTTTAGAGCAATCTATCTTACTACTAGCATTGTCTGAATTTGAACAAGGATTTCAAGAAAAAGCAATTATTGTTAACGAAGCTGTTAACCTAGCAAAAGAGTTTGCAGATGAACATTCATTCAAACTTATTAACGGAGTTCTTGATTCACTATGAGTCAAAACGATGTACTAACAGTTAGTGAGTTCGTCTCAAGCATCAAAACAGTGGTGGCAGATGCACCACAATTTAAAAATGTCGCAATAGTGGGTGAATTATCTAATTTCACTGCTCACTCTAGTGGACATTTTTATTTTTCTTTAAAGGACAAAAATGCATCAATTAGAAGTGTTATGTTTAGATCTAGTTCTTCTAAAGTTTTATTTAAACCCAAAAATGGCGATAAGGTTGTTATTATTGGTGAATTAGGAGTTTATGAAGAATCAGGATCTATTCAATTTTATGCAAGGCAGATGAATCTAGATGGTTTGGGTGATTTGTATATTAAGTTTGAACAACTGAAAAAAGAACTCTTTGAAAAGGGTCTTTTTGACGCATCCCATAAAAAAGAAATTCCAAAGTATCCATCAAAAATTGGTGTTATCACAGGGGCAAACAGTGCCGCATATGCTGATATGAGTCGAACACTGCAAGAAAGATGGCCTATGGCACAACAGGTTGATTACTTTTCTTTAGTTCAAGGAGAAAGTGCCAAAGACAGCCTTGTTGCAAACATTGAAAAAGCAGATGCTGATAAGCTAGATGTTATCCTTTTAGCAAGAGGTGGTGGTTCTATTGAAGATTTATGGCCCTTCAATGAACTGGAAGTTGTAATCAGTGTATTCAATGCACAAACACCTATAATTAGTGGGGTAGGGCATGAATCAGATACAACACTTGTTGACTTTGTTTCAGATTATAGAGCCGCGACACCTACAGCCGCAGCGGTCATGGCAACACCTGATCAAAATGAAATACTTGATACAATACGTAACACTAAAAACAAAATGTATCAAGCTACCAGGAGAAAGTATCTCAATCAAAAACAAGTACTTGATACAATCATGAATACCAAAGTCTTTAAAAATCCACTTTCTCTTTTAGACAAACACTATATGAAACTGGATCTCTTAAATTCAAAACTCTTAGAAAAGACAAAGATGTTTCATGAAACTCAAAAGTATTTACACGGTTTAACCATCAATATGAGTATGAAATTAAACATGAAAATACATTTATATAAAAATGAAGTAAATAAGTATAATGAACAAAACAAACGTAATCTTAACTTAATACATAAATCAAGCAAAGATTCTCTAATGCTTATAGATCAAAGAATCTATCAAGCAATGAACATGAATCTTGATAAAAATAAACAAGAACTTATTAAGAACATGCAGACAATTAACAACCTCTCTCCATTCAATACAATGCAAAGGGGATATAGTGTTGCAAGTCATGATATGAAGATAGTTAAATCTATTGAAGATGTGAATCAAGATGATATCTTAACAATACGCGTTAAAGATGGTAAAATACATACAAAAGTATTAAACAAGGAAGGTATATAAATATGAGCGAACAACAATTCGATTTCGAAAAAGCAATGAACCGACTGAATGAAATTTCAAATGAATTAGAAAGTGATACTATTTCACTTGATAAAGCAATTGAACTGTTTAATGAAGGTCTAAATTTATCAAAAGCATGCCAAGAAACGTTGGTAGCATATGAAACACGTGTGAAAGATTTGGTGAAAAACCATCAAGAGGGCGCCTAATGATAGAACAATTAGAACTTGTACTTAAAGAAGCACTTGAATCAAAGAAACCTTCACTTGTTATTGATGCAATGGAATATTCTTTATTAAGTGTAGGAAAACGTGTACGTCCACATTTAACATTTAAACTATTACACGACTATGGTATAGAAGATGAACGTGCAGTCTATGCAGCAGCTGCAGTTGAGTGTATCCATACATATTCATTAATACATGATGACCTACCAGCACTTGATAATGATGATATGCGCCGCTTCAAACCAACCAATCATATTGTATATGGCGAAGACATTGCAATTTTGGCAGGGGATGGCTTGCTAACACTTGCATTTGAACTCTTGGCAAAAGCAAAGCTAGATGCTAAATATTTTGAAATACTTGCTCGCAATGCGGGAACTCAAGGTATGATATTAGGACAAGAAATTGATATCAAAGATAGCCTTCATTCATTGGAAGAATTAGAAAGATGTTATGAATTAAAAACAGGCGCACTCTTTAGTGCATCGCTTGAATTTGCAGCACATCTTGCAAATGATCTTGATAATATTGATACTGTTAAAAAAATAGCTGTACTTTTAGGAATTGTATTTCAATTTCAAGATGATCTACTTGAAGTGCAATCCGATGCCCAAACAATCGGTAAATCAACAGATTCAGATGCAGAAAGAAATATTTCTACCATTACAAGCTACATGACATTAGATGAAGCACTTGTTTATGTTGATGATATGTTTGAAAAACTTGATAAATTAATAGATACATTGAATTTAAAAAACAACACTTTAAAAGAATATATAAAAGTACTGACTCAAAGAAAAATTTAAGAAAAGGTATCAAGATAGTTTTATCTTATGAGACCTTTTCTATACCTAAGTCTTTATTTACAAATATATATGTTATAATTATGTAAGAGTTATCATTGGCATTAAAATATCAATTAAATTAGTATCAGGAGGATTGCATGCATATAAAAGACTTATTAAACGATTTAGACTCACAGAGTATAAAGACACTTATTGATGATGTTTCTAGATCTATTATTAAGGACCCAAATATCAATCAACAAACTGTTATCAAGAGTTTATCTGTTATTGAAACCATTATTGCACTGAATGCGGTTTATGATTTTAATACTGTTAATTTAATTATTGATAATGAAAGTAAAATGATTGTTTTAAAACGACTAGAAGCTTACTTTAATACAAGTCTTAAATACCAATATTTATCTAACCATCCAAGTGATGTTTTAGGTGTATCCTTGGCTATTGCACTTGAAAGCGAGCGTAAAACTGTAGTCCTGATGGATAATTTCTCAATGAACTATGGTAAAAGTTTTGAATCCTTAATTCAATTAAATAAACATAAACCCAATCTTAATGTTGTCTTTTTCGATCCTTTAAATTCACTTTTTAACAATCAACCTACAAGTAAATCATGGTTGAACTCTTTAAGAATGAGCCAAGCGTATACTTCATTGAAAAAAGATGTTAAAGGGATTTTATCAAATCCTGTTGGACAACCTATATTAGAAACTTTAACTAAGGTTAAAGAAAGTATGAAAGAGATGCTTTTAGAACCCACTGTATTTACACAGTTTGGTTTTAATTATCATGGACCAATACAAGGAAATCAGTATAAGGACAATCTTAAGGTATTTACATCCTTAAAAGATTTCCAAGGTTTACATCTGATTCATGTTAAATCAGATCAACAAAACATTCAAAACTTACAACTACCAAGTTTTAAATTAGAAGATGGTGTACCTGAAAACTACATTACTTATATTGATGCAATTGATGAGGTTTTATCACATTATGATAATCTTATCGTATGTACTGATATATCTAAGGACAGGGAACACATGGCGCAATTTGCAATTAAGTTTCCGGATCATTACTATGTGAGTGCAGGAACCATTCAATCCTTTGTAGATTTTGCAAAAGGCTTATTAATGCTTGATAAACGTGTTGTATTGATTGTTAGTTCATACCAATTCAAACATGTAATTCCACTAATTGAAGAACAATTAAGTAGTTCTAAAAACATTCTATTTATTTTAAGAGATTCTGGTTTAAATGTTGGGACAAGTCGTATCAAGCAAGGGGTATTTGATATAGCCTTTTCTTCATATTTAACAGATAAAATTTATATGGGACGTAATTTAGATCAAGCACTTGGATTATTGCATTACACATTGAATCAAGAGAACTTTGATTTAACAATTCTACGAATACCTAGCTCTTTAGAAAAAAGAGAATTGGGAGATGCTGCAGTTTCAGATACTTGGGAACTTTTAAATAAAGATGTTGAACCTACCGCTGTTATTTTCTCATATGGACCAACAGTTAGTAATGTATACAATAAAATTAAGGTAAATAATATGAATATATGGCTTGTTGACTGTAAGAGTATTTTTAATATTGATCAAAATATCATTGAACTTGTCAATTCTAAAAATATTCCAGTAATTGTTTATGATTTAGAGGATATCTATCATACTTTATATAGGAAGCTAGAAAATGCAGTGCATGCCCCTAAGATTTTAAACTTTAGTTTAAAAAATACTAATTTAAATCTGAATGCAAAAGATTTAAAACAAACACATCATTTAAATGTGGAACACATACTCAATGCACTAGAATAGGTGATTATGCTTGTTAATTTGAATATTAAAAATTTTATATTGATTAAAGAAATTAACTTAGATCTATGTAGTGACTTCAATGTCTTTACAGGTGAAACAGGGGCTGGAAAGTCCCTGTTTGTTGAGGCACTGAACTTTGTATCAGGACATAGAAGCAGTGCTAAAATCGTAGGTAAATACGGTGATTTTGCATCTGTTCAAACAATTTTTAGATTGCATGAAGATCATATTGTCTTAAAGATGCTACATGACTTAAACTTAATTGAAGATAGTTCTGAAGATATCATCTTTGAAAGAACTATGAATCAAAATGGTAGGTCAACTGCAAGAATTAATGATAAACGGGTAAGTTTAAGTACTTTAAGAAATACTTTATCTCATATCATTGATATCCATTCACAACATGAAACACAATATCTTTTAGATGATAAAAAACATCTTATTTTTTTAGATAACTTTATATCTGATGATAAGTATCTACAGCAATATAAAAAGATACATGCTATGTATCTTAGCAAGATTCATGAAATGGATAGATTAAATAAATCTCTTTTAAATGAGGATGATATTAGAAAACTGAAACTTGATTTATCTGATATCGAAAGTTTAAATCCTAGTCTTAAGGACTATGAAGAGATTGATACTACTATAAAATCACTTGAAATACTTGATAAAGAGCAATCTACCTATAGAGATATAGAAGATACCTTACTTAATAAGCAAAACGTCATGGGACACCTTTATAATTTACTAGAAAAGTTTGAGTCTTTAGATACACTTAAAGAGCCTTTTAACAATGCATATTTTCAATTAGAAGACATATCTCAAACAATCTCTAGTCGTAAAAATCAAGCCTCATATGATGGGTATAAACTTACCATATTAAATGATAAAATGTTAAAATATACCCAGATGATTCGTAAATATGGAAGCCTTGAATCACTGCTTGAACAGCAATCAGTTCTACAAAATAAACTTGATCAATCCATTCATTTTGAAGAACTCTTATTGAATTTAGAAGATGAATTAAAGCTTGTGAGCGCATCTTTGAAGGACGCTGCAAATACACTGTCAGAAAGAAGAAAAGAAGCAGCAAGGTCCTTAGAATCACTTGTAATAAAAGAACTCAATGACTTAATGCTCATTGATACTCGATTTGAAATATTAATAAAAGATAAAGACTATATGGACGACGGATGTGATGATATTAAGTTCATGGTAAGTTTTAATAAAGGTATGCAACTTGAAGCTTTATCCGAAGTCGCTAGTGGAGGCGAATTGTCACGCTTGATGCTGGGACTTAAAGTTATTTTTGCAAATTCACAAGATAAACCTACTTTGATATTTGATGAAATAGATACCGGAGTAAGTGGAAAGGTAGCTTTAAAGATTGCAGAAAAAATGAAAGAAATCGCTTCAAAATTACAAGTCATTTCGATCACGCACCTGCCATCAGTAGCAGCTTATGCAAGTGCTCATTATCTTATTTCAAAAGAAGTCCTTGAAAATAATACCATTACTAAAGTACATAAAATAGATACTAGAAAAAGGCTTGAACAACTGGCATTAATGATGACAGGTCATGCCGATAAAGACGCTTTAAAAGTAGCACAAAGAATATTAGATAAAGGGGTGTAGTAATTGTCAGTACGTATCATATTTCATATAGATATTAACTCGTTTTTCGCAAGCGCACACATCGCTAAAGATCCATCCTTGAAAGGTGAAGCAGTTGTTGTATGCCACCATGTTAAAGGAAACGTAATCACATC
>JAAYGI010000027.1 GCA_012727815.1 Erysipelothrix sp. | reverse complement strand
TTTTTTATCTAAATCACTTGTATCTCCTTTAAAGTGATAGATTACATTTCCACCATTTGTATTCATAAAATCCTCCTTTCTTTAAAAAAATAAGAGCTAGGAGTAATCTCCTAACTCCTTAAGAGTTTTTATGCACTTATTGTTCCAGTTCCGTTAATTGTCATTGTTATTGCAAATTCTGCAACATCTTCTGCAGCTCCACCTAGTTGTTCTAGTGAATAACTTGTATTTACTTGATATGTTGTATATGTTAATACACTTGAATTAACACCAGTTAATAAGTCAAATTGAACTAATTGGTTATTAAATTGACTTATTGCTCCAGTAGTTATTAGTGTTCCAACATCTCCTAATACTTTAGTTACTGCTGCATTGTTTATATCTATTTTGATTGTACCTTCAATAGTCATTGCAACTCCTGTTTTAATACTTCTTTGTAAAGCATCACAGAATACGAAGAAACTTTGTTCAGTAAAGTCTTGATTTAGTGATAATTCACTAGTAGTACATACTTTTGTGAAAACAGGATTTTGTGATGTTCCAGTATTTATTGCAAAATTCTTAATTACATCACGTTCTTGTACATAATATTCCATAATTATCTCCTTTCTATCCCACTTGGTTTACTACACATTGTAAAGTTGCTATATAACCAACTCTACGAATTTCCATATATTCGATAGGTTGTGGGTTTGAGTATTGTTTAAATATAATTTGCCATTTTTTATTATCATAGGTAACTATAAAATGTTTACCTATTAACTCTCCAAGCTCAGTTGCTGTGTTCTTGTTTTCTCTCATTGATAAACCCCATATCTCTACTTGATAATAGTTATATAGGGGAGATATATCTCCAAAAAATACAACTTTATTTCCTGGTTGTTCTTTAACTACAATTACTCTTTGATCATTGTCATTAGTTGAGAATTCGGCTTTTACTTGATAATTAGTAAACTTATTTTGTAAGTATGAAATTAATACGAGATTTTTTAAAGTAACATCCATTACATTTTTTCCTTCCAACTTCTAGTTATTGCATTGTTAATAATAGTTTGACCACTTTTCTTTAATGTCCTTGTATACCATTGTGAATGTGTATTAGGAGTAGTCCAATTAGTTGTAGCATCATTCATATTCCAAACGTGTACTGCATAGTTAGTGTAAGAACCTATATAGTAATCTTGATGACTACCTCTTACACCACCACTTAGTGATGTTCTTCTTAATTGTCCTGAAGTAGCTTGTCCTACACTTTTTGGAATTATATTAACGGACATATCTAAAGTTTGTCTTGCTATTGAATACAATATGTCATCAGGTATTTCTTTTAAACCTCTCTCAACTTTTGGGTTTGGTTTAAATTCTACTTCGTAATTCATTTATTTAACTGCTACCGTATAATTCTCAATTCTATTCCATAACCAATTATCTTTTACTTTTAACACTGTGTAAGTCTTTCCCATAAATGTAATTTGGTCTCCCTCTTTCACATCTACTTTTGACTTAACAATGTAATAGCCTTCAGCCTCAGGAACACTATATGTTCCAAATGACACTCTTACATCTTGGTTATATGGGCATAATTTGATAGGTACACTTTGTTTATACTCATCATCATATATCCCAGTACCTTGTCGATTATATTTAATAAGAGTGCCTTTCATAGCATTCGTTAAGAACATTAGAAAGGCAACTCCATTTTCATATTGTAGTTAAGTGGAACACCTCTATTAAGATACCCTTGATTTCTTAAAATTGTTCTTGCTAGAGTTGAATAATCACTTGATAGTTCACTTTCCATATCTCCAGCCTTTACTTTTCCTTTATAATCAATTACTGGTATATCGTGTTCCAGTATGAACCTAAGTTGTTCCATACTTGCATTTTTTACTGCAATAGGACAATTTTCCTCGTTCCAATTTGGGTTTCGATATCTTAGTCCTATTTCTGCATAAGTCATCTCACAAGCTTGTTCTATTTGCCAGTCTTGTGGTTGATTTTGGCAATCATTATATTTATTAATAAATTCATTTATTGTAAAGAAAGTCATATTAGACCTCCTTTCTTACTAAGCAGATACTTCTTCTACTAATCTAATAATAGCTTCAGGTCTAACTACTGCAGCACCAAAGCTTTGAGTACCTTCTAGTACATAGTATCCTGGATATCCTTGTGGTGAATTGTGTTGAACAAATGCACTAAAGAATGTATCTCCAACTACTGCAATAGGGTTGAAGAAATATCCTTTAATATCATTTAGCATTGCATCATTGATTGGGAATATTGCATCTACACCATAAGCTCTACCAACTTCTCCCATATCTACTCCTTCACGACCTGCTAAAGTTTCGAATTTTAATACTGAAGTTAAAGCAGCAACTAATTTAGCATATTCAACAGCTCCTAATCCTAAACGATAATCACTATAAATATCTTTATTGAATAGAGTAGCTTTTAAAGTAGTTAATAGTTCGATGTAATCAGCTTGAGTAGTTGGATCCCATTCAAACTCATCCATAGAAGCAGCAGCTAATTTACCATATCCATAAGTATCGATTTGTCTAGCAATAGCACTATCCTCTAAATCAGCAGCATCTTGAATCGCATTTGTAATATCACTTCCTGTAACCATTAATGGTACACGAATTGAATAGTCCATATTTAATTCAGTTAAATCTACCATAGTATGAGTATAAGTAGTTAATGCTGGAGTTAAACCAGTTTGAATTTCTTTTGTTTGTCTTACATTTACTGATACTGGAGTAGTTTTTGCAATTTCAATTACTGGAGCTCCAGTTTGTCTTAATTCTCCAATATATGCAGTATTTAAAAATTTATAGAATGTTGATTGGTATAAAATACTATCATACACTCTTTTTGCGAATGATTGTAAATCTAAATTGATTTCACTATACATATTATTTCATCTCCTTATTTATTTAAAATATCTTTTATACTTGTTTTACGTGATACTTGAGGTTTTGGTGGCTCTACACTACCACTATTGATAGGTAAACTATCTTTTGCTTTAGGTTGTTCTACTACTGGGAAATATGTGTTTTTAAACTTTTCTTTAATACTAGAAATAGCTTTAGCATCATCTTTCTCATCAGCATACATTGAATATCTCATTGACATTACATCTTTGAAATCTTCATCCTTAAAGCCTTGTCTTATCATTACATTTTCTAAAGACAATGTTTTGTTTCTTTCAACAATATCTGTATTACGTTTTTCAATATCATCATATCTACTTTGTAATTCGTTTGTTTTTGTTTCTAATTCAGTATATGCTCCCTTAGATACTTTATTAGCATCTTCAACAGCACTTTGAATTCTTTTATCAACCTCACTTGATAATTCGTATCCTTTTCGTAAATCATTTGCTAGTTTTTCGATATTAATATCTTCTTGATTGATAGTAATATCTTTGTTTTTGATATATTTTGTTATATCAATTTTAGTATTATCCATTTTTTTCTCCTCTTTCTAGAATTAGGAAAAAGTGCAAATTTTCGGTATATACCTCGACTTTTTAGGACATTCGACAGGTCACATCTTTTGTTCGAGTTCTTTTTTCTTTTCTCGAATTCTTTTGATTTTCTCAGTTGTTTTATCATACAAGTCTTGTTGCCCTAACTCTTTGTAAATACGTCTATCACTTAAGAGTTTTGACTTTTTTAAATCAAGGCTTTGTATCTTTTGTTGAGTTTTGTATTTTTCTTCCCATTCAGCACTATCATATTTTTCTTGTTGTATTTGTTCAGGACTAAAATACAATGTCCACCCATGTTTACAATTAGGATGACCTACACCTCCATCAATGGCATTTTCTTTTTCCCATTGACCTGGTTTTCCATATCTCATTAAGATATTTGTTTGTCTAGGAGTAGGTGTTCCTTCTATATAGACATATCCTTGATATGCCATACAATGTGGACAAGCAAATGTATGAGCTGGTAAATAAAATAAATTATTACCAAGCAATTTAGCATCATACATTGTTCTATTCCAAGCACTACGAGTAAGATTTACGTTATATAACATTGATAAGTAAGTTGCTATTGTTTGGTAACACCTTATATCTCCAGTAGTGTGGGAAAAGTAGGGAATAGTCTTATCTAACTCATCATATTTATTCATAAAGTTAGC
>JAAYGI010000026.1 GCA_012727815.1 Erysipelothrix sp. | reverse complement strand
TCTTGACATGGGAATAGGGTATGTTGAATTCCCTAATTCTGTAAGACTTTCTGGTAAAGTATGGCAAGATACAAACTTTGATGGTATCAAACAAGATGAAGAACTTGGAGAAACAGACAGAGAAGTAACACTTTGGAAACGTGAAGGTAATGATTGGAAAGAACATAAGGACCTAAATGGAAATAGTACAGTAGTAACCAATGAATTAGGTCAATATGTATTTAATGTATCACCGACAAACTATAATCCACTTGATGTTGATTACTTATCACCACACAAGTACAGAATTAATGTAAAACGTAGTGCAAACGAGGTATTCAGCCCTTATCTACAAGGAACTGATATCACAAGTGATAGTAATATAGAAGATCTAGATTTAACTGGTAAAACACTAAGTGCTAATAGTGATAATTTCGATATCAATGAATTGGTAAATGGAAAAGTCAATATAGCTAAAGTAAAAGCAGATAATAATATGGGTGTCGGTATTAAAACATTTGAAACATCCGCAATCCTTGGAGGAACTGTTTGGAAAGATTCAACATATGATGGCTATATGTCAACAGATGAAGAACGCTTAGCAGGTCGTAGTGTAACACTTTGGAAACGTGAAGGTAATGATTGGAAAGAACATAAGGACCTAAATGGTAATAGTACAGTAGTAACCAACGAATTGGGTCAATATGAATTTAAAGTATCACCGACAAACTATAATCCACTTGATGTTGATTACCTATCACCATACAAGTACAGAATTAGTATAGAACGTGGTGTAAACGAAGCATTCAGTAGACCTAGAAACGTATCTAATGATCCAATGGATGAAACAGATTCAAATATTGAACTCAGAGACTTACTTGCTAAAGATTTAGCAGGATTCAGCCATGAGTTTACGATTTATGATGTCGTGAATGGAAAAGTTGACATTACCTCGATTAAAGACGATAAGACTATCGGTGCAGGAATCAATGTCTATGATAATCTCGTCTTAATAGGTGGAAAAGTATGGGATGATAGTGATTTTGATGGCATTATGTCAGATGATGAAGTTAAGGTGGAAAATCAACCCATTACATTATGGTTCCAAGAACCTGATGCTAGATGGACTGATATCAATGAGACCACGACTGATGAAAATGGAAATTATATATTTACTGCAGTACCTGCAGAATATGATACGAATTCCGATCATTATTTATCACCTTTCGTATATAAAGTAAGTACACCCAGAAAAGGGAATGAGTCATTCTCTTCATATAAAGAAGGTACAGATTCAACCCGTGATAGTAACGTAAATGACACAATCGACCTAGATGGAAATAAAGTTTATGAGCATATTGGAATATCAGATGCTTTCAGTATCATTGATGTTATCAATGTTACTGGAAAAGTAGATATTTCAAGTGTACGTGACGATATGGATATGGGGATTGGAATCAAGAAAAATCCTGATACACTCACACTGGGTGGAACAGTATGGCATGACCTTGATGAAGATGGTATCATGCTGGATGATGAAGTTAGAATTGCAGATAGAGAAGTTATATTGCAAGAGTTAATAGATAATGCATGGGTTGATATAGATAGTGTACTCACCAATGAAGATGGCGAGTATCGCTTTGAAAACATCGCACCTACATACTATGACTTCAATTCACCAAATTACCTGGTCCCAAGATCATATAGAATAACCTTTACGCGTAATGGTTATGAAGTATTCAGTCCTATGAATGTAGGCACTGACAATACGGTTGATAGTGACATCGACGCACAAGCAATGTTTATCCAAAACCACATTGGTATCAGTAACACTTTCAAAATATTTGAAGCCGTTAATGGTAAAGTTGATGTAAACACGATTCGTGATGATATTCATATGGGAGTCGGACTGAATGTTTATAAAAATACAGCTTTAATAGGCGGTGTATTATGGAATGATAATAATCGCAACGGATTAAAAGATGCTGATGAAGCATTGATTGAAAACAAAGAAGTTGAACTATGGCGTTATGAACCAGTCGATCCTAAAAATCCAAAAGGAGAAGGGCGCTGGGTACTCACAGAAGATGTCAAAGGAAACCACACAGTATTAACAGATGAGTTAGGACAATATGAATTTGAAGTATTACCAACAAATTATGATAATACTGCAGATGATTACTTACATGTATACACCTATATAGCACTTGTAAAACGCTCAGGTGATCAAGTCTGGACACTGTATGAACTTGAAAATGGTATTGACAGTGACAACTACTTTGACAACATCGAAGCACTAAAAGGATACAGTCAAAATGGCTTACCTAAAGATGCAGGATATGGATTAACAAATGTATTTGACATTGTTGATTACGATGAAGACTATATCATTGATATAAATAGTGTTCGCGATATCAGTATGATGGATGGAGGGTTATTTATTTATAATAATCTTGCTCAAATCGGTGATAAAGTATGGCATGATATTAATGAGAATGGTATTCAAGATCATAACGAATCTGGTATCAAAGATGTTGTTGTTAAATTACAACAATATAATACAGCAACGGGTACTTGGTTCAATATCTATGACGAACAAGGGCTAGACTCTTATGTAACGCAAAGTGATGGAAAGTATTTATTCACAGTACAAGCAGCTGATCTTGACTTAGATTCAGATACATACTTAAGTGAACATCAATATCGCGTAATGATAGAAATTCCAAATGGAATGGAAGCAACGATTATGCATAATGATGAGCTACTGAACTCAGATCATATCTCACAAGATGGTATGTTATTGACTTCAAGAAATGCAAAAGTATTTGCAAGTACAGATGATGGTTTAATAGAAAATACAGAAGTAATGGATGACCTTGATATAGACTTTGGACTGGTCTTGGTAAAAGATGGAAGTACAAAGGTTCCAACAGGAGAATCCTACTCAATATTATTACCTTCACTCTTAGTGTTAACAGTAGGAATACTATCTATTGTTATCATAAAACGTAAGGAAGAATTAGAACAAGAAGATTAATGAAGTGAAGCGTCTTAGGACGCTTTGCTTACATTCATATAAAAGGAGGTTCAAATGAAATTAAGCATGATCTTAATAATGATATTTTGTATGTTTATATTGTCAACAGTCACAATTACCAGTACTCACTATGATGATATAAATAAAATAGACATGGATCATATCAATGACGATAATTCAGCTTCATTACTTGATCCTTATCTTGAGTATGAAGATGTTATAGCTTACTTATACATGGAAGATATCGTATCAGATGTCATCATGAAATCAGGCAATGACAATAAAAAATACTTAAATACGAATAAAGATAAAAAATATGCATTTCATGGAGAATTATTCTTCTCCCAGGAATCAAAAGTTACGCATGTATCAGATGATTTTGATATGAAGCGCATCTATGGTCATAAAATGTTGAATGGTTCAAAGTTTGGTAATTTAATATTTTTACTTGAACCCGATAATAAAAGACCCCTATATTTATATACAGAAACTGGTGTGAAGGAATTTGAATTAACAAGAGCATTTAGATATGAAGATGGTACTGAGAGTTTCGAAACTGCACTAGAAACTGGTATCTCTAAAAATGAATACTTGGAGATGGTGACACAAGATGCGATAGTATCGCATGTTGATGAGTATGATGTTGAAGATAAAAATATTTTATTTTTGCAAACTTGTGAAAATGCAAGTTCAGACATAAGATACGTCTTTGTATTTGCAGAGGTGTCACATGAATAAAAAAAGAATGGGTATATTTACAATTCTTATCAGTACAATAATTATATTGGGACTTTTAGTAATAAATGGTTCACAGCATAATGTACTAGGATTGAAATTATTTACAAATGAAAAATCAATTACCCTGGCTTATAAAACGGATAGTAAGGTAAACCAGACAGTCTTTATTTATGAAAATGATCGCTATATTGAAGCGATTACTGATTTAGATGGGAAAACTGCGATCCTGGGTACATTAAAGTATCCTATTGACAAAAGTACAAGTTATAGTAAACTTGTTTCATTAAAGTATACACATGCGAGCATGCTCCTCTTATTATTTGTAGGATTAATCTACGGGAAAGGTAAATATGAAAAACATAAGCAAAAGTAGTAAATTAACGATTGTTATTACATTAGTATTAATGGGTATATTAGCCCAGTTTCTTTTATTAAGACCTAAACCAACAGTAACCTTAAGAGATAGAGCAATTAGTGTTGTGATACCTAAGAAATATGAAACTGAAATATATGAGGAAAGACACTATGTGTATATTCCTATCAATTCCGATATGAGTCAGTTTAGTGCAAAAGTCTATTTAAATGATAAAACAGATTTAAAAGATGAAAGTGTACAAAACTACTTTAGAAATTTAGATACCCTAATACCAGGTGAACGTATTGAAACGTTTAGCTTTGGTAAGCATGAAATTACATTGTACATAATCGTTGAATAGGAGATAAGGATGAAGCTTAAAAGAAGTTTAATTATTGGTGGTATTTTTATACTATTGGTTGCATCTTTTCTTTTGTTAAATAAAGATACAACACTGTACAAAGATGATAAGACTCACCTTAAAATTAACATGGACCTTAAAGTAGAACAAACAGGCTCACTTAGTAAGGTTATTATTCCACTAGGAAAAGATTTAAGTGATATTAAAGTAACCCTTTTATATGAGGGGAAAAAAGAAGATGGAAGTATGTTTGAAAATGTCTTTAAGATATTAAAAACAGATGAAGTCAAAGAACATATTCATGAATTTAATTATAGAGATGAAGTTATACTCATGATATTTTCAATAGAATCTTAAATAAATCCATGTATCCAATATTTTTGGATACATGGATTTTTTTTTTCTCAAACCTAGATTCAAAATTATTGACCACGTGGTCAACTGGGTGTATACTATATAAGTTGATAAACATTAGGAGGTATTATGACACGCAAAGAAAAGAACAATATGACACGTCAAAAGATAATTGATAGTGCAATTATAGAGTTTGGAACTCACAGTTATAAAGAAGCATCTCTTAATA
>JAAYGI010000025.1 GCA_012727815.1 Erysipelothrix sp. | reverse complement strand
ATAAGGAGAGGATTTACGATATGATAGTTATAGAAGGTGTAGTGGGTGTAGGGAAAAGCTCGCTAATGAGAATATTAGGACAAAAAGGTTATGTTGAATTTGAGGAGCCAGTAGTTGATAACCCAATACTTGATAAGTTTTATCATGATAGACAAAGATATTCATTTCCACTTCAAGTTTTCTTCTTAAATAAGAGATTTGAACATATCAAAAAAGCAAAGTCAGTTACAAATGCAGTAATGGATCGTAGTATTTATGGTGATGCAATCTTTGCACGTATGTTAAATATAAATGATGAAATGAGTGATGAAGAGTTTGAGATATATGTTGAACTTTTAGAAAATATGTTGGAACATGTTCAAAGACCTAAATTAATGGTATATCTTGAAATTTCTGTTGATGAAGCAATCAAGCGTATTAAAAAACGTGGACGTGACTATGAACAAATTGTTGAAAGAGCATACTGGGAAAAACTTAATGAAGAATATACAACTTACTTTGATAACTATTCTCTTTCACCAATTCTTAAAATTAATGTAGATAATATTGATTTTGAAAATAATGCAGAAGATAGAGTTTACGTTATGAATCTTATAGATGAGAAACTTAAAGAGTTAGCATCACAATGAGATTTATAGAAACTGCTCGTGCATATCTTAAGAAAGATCCTTCAGCACATTCACTGCTTGAAATCATTCTTTTATATCCTGGATATCATGCGACAGGTTTATACCGTATTGCCCATTTTTTCTATAAAATAAAGTTATATTTCATTTCCCGGGCAATATCTAACTTTTCTAGATTTTTAACTGGGATTGAAATACATGCAGGTGCGAAAATAGGGGAACGTTTTGTAATAGATCATGGTGCAGGGGTCGTAATTGGTGAAACAGCTATTATCAAAGATGATGTTATCATTTACCATGGTGTGACTTTAGGTGCACTTAGAAGCGATATACCACAAAGACATCCTATTATAGGTAATGGTGTATTAATTGGTGCAAAAGCATCTGTTTTAGGTAATATAACCATCGGTGATAATGCAAAAATAGGAGCTCATGCACTGGTACTTAGTGATGTAGCAGAAAACGAAGTTGTAAAAGGATTACCATCCTCACAAAAATAAGAATCATAAAATATGGCTCACTTTTCAAATCAGAGTGAGCTTTATTTTTGAAAGTGATAAACTAATAAAACAATGGAAGATATGGTAAAATATATCTTATAGAAATGGGTGAATGCATGAATAAATTTGATAAAGGTGTTATAGCAGTTGTACTTATCATGTCGATGAGTCTTTTTGGATTGTCCAAGACAGTCATTGATACTGCAAATGCACAAAATGCTGTTGCTGTTGTATCCTATTTCGATAAAGAAATACAAAGGTTCAATCTAAATGAAAATAAGTTCCATACAGTCAAAGGTAAACTTGGTGATGTTGTTATTGAAATTAAAGATGGCAGTGTTCGCGTAGCGGATGAAATATCTCCAAAGAATTACTGTCAAACACAAGGCTGGGTTAAACATACCAATACACCCATAGTATGTTTACCAAATGGAATCAAAATTCAGCTACAAAACACTGTAGTGGCAACAGATGAGGATATAAAAGTTAAATGAGAACATATAGTAAAACAAAAAGACTGACAGTACTGACCATGCTTCTAGCTATGGCAATTACTGTCAGTCTCATCGAATCAACCGTGGAATTGGGTATTCCAGGAACACGTTTAGGGCTTGCTAACGTATTAGGGCTCATTGCACTGTCTCTTTTTGGTGTAAAAGAGATGTTTATACTGAATATAATGCGTGTTGTTATTGTTGGACTTATGAGAGGGACAATTCTATTCAGTCCAGGTTTCTGGATTAGTTTTTCAGGATCATTTTTAAGTTCATGTATGGCTTATGTAGCATACAAAACAAAACTTTTTACCGATATAGGAGTCAGTTCAATATCATCGGCATTCCATAATATAGGACAAGTAATGTTTGTTGCATTTCTAACAGATGCACCGATGCTTTTGTTTACATATTTACCCTTTATGTTGCTGTTGGGTATTCCTACAGGACTTGTGAGTGGATATGTGTTATTCAGTATAAAACAAAAAGGAATTACATGAAAATAGTATGATAATATGGTATGATATTTTTTGTAAATATATATAGTGAAAAAGATAATAAACGGAGGAAGAGAAATGAGTAAGAAAAAAATGGCAGAGGCATATGGTGATATTGATTTAGAGATGTTAGCAGATCTAACACTTGCAAATGGTATATCAGGACATGAAAAAGAAGTAGCGGCAGTATTCAAAGAATGGGTACAAGATAGTGTGGATACAATTGAATACGATAATCTTGGATCAATTATCGCAACAAAGAAGGGTCGTGAGAATGGGCCTAAACTTATGTTTGCAGGTCACATTGACGAAATAGGATTCTTAGTTAAAAGTATTGATGATAATGGATTCTTAAGATTACACCCAGTTGGTGGATGGTGGACACATGTATTACCATCACAACCTGTTGTCGTTGTAACAAGAGAACAAAAAATGTATGTAGGTGTTATTGGGTCAAAAGCACCTCATGGAATGAAACCAGAAGTTAGAAATAAGGTTATGGATATGGCGGATCTATTTGTAGATTTAGGTGTATCTTGTAAAGAAGAGGTAACCGATGTTCTTGGTGTCCAAGTAGGAGATATGATTGTTCCTAAAGCAGACTTCCATGTACTTGCAAATCCTAACTATCTTATGAGTAAAGCATGGGATAACAGAGTTGGGGCTGCGATTGTAGTTGATGTTATGAGAAAACTTAAAGATGAAACAACGGATGCTACAATTTATGGTGTCGGTACAGTTCAAGAAGAAGTGGGCTTACGTGGTGCTAAAACTGCAGCGCACATGATCAATCCTGATATTGCAATTACACTTGATGTTACCATTGCAACAGATACACCAGGAGCAGATGCAAATATGAAGATGGGTGTTGGGGTAACACTTGAAGTTATGGATGCATCATATATTGGACATAAAGGTCTTTTATACCACCTACAAGATTTAGCTAAAGATTTAGGAATTGATTCTCAATTTGAAATTTTAGCTGCAGGTGGAACAGATTCAGGTGAGATTCAAAAAGTACATTCAGGTGTTATTGCACTTACAGTGTCAATCCCAGCAAGATACATTCACTCACACTACGGTATTATCCACCGTAAAGACTACGCTGATACAGTTACACTATTAACAGAATTCAGTAAAAGTTTAAATAATGACGTTTTACAAACACTTATTGATACTAAAAGAGCGTAAGTACTAGATATCGTCTATAAATTATAAAATAATAGTGAAAGTTAACACTTATCCAAAAGAATAATGTATAATTGTTCTATTATAGGAAGGGGATAAACATGCTTAAAGAAGAAATTTTTATAGAAAAACCAATTGAAGAAGTTTGGGAGTACATCGTTCTTGAATATGCTAAAAGTTTTAAATGCAGTCCATCACAACTAAAAGATAAAGTGCTAGAGACAAAAGCTAAGACTTTCAATAATCAAGAAGTAAGTATCACTCAAACAGTTGTAGCTTTAGAAGAAGGTGTCAAAATTGAAGTGGCATCAGAAAATAGTAAAGACTACGTTGTCACAGGATATGAACTGAGTGCAGATGAAGATGGAACATTCTTATCTACATATGAAGAAGGTAAAGGTCAAAATAGTACCTTAAGAACACTTAATTATAAATTGTGGACACTACCATTCTTAAAGAAATCATCCGTAAGACGTTTACGTCAAAGATTAGAGAGTATCAAAGGTATTTTAGAGGGTACTTTTGAAGTTGAAACTGAAAATACAGAAGAGATATAAAAAATAGGGGGAATTTACATGTTTTATATTCAATCTCCACAAAAAAAAGAATTCTTTGTGGAATTATTAGATGGAAATACATTTGAAGAGGTTACTTTTAAATTTATTAAAATTGAAGGTATGAAAATATTTTTTGAATTCGAAGGGAATGTGGATGTAGCTCAAGCAATTGCAGTTGCAAAAGCGGCAATCAGAAAAGAACCTCTTGGTAGCGTGTTATATTACATGCTGCAAGCAGTATAATAAACAAAGAAAAGGGCCTAGCCCTTTTTTTATTGCTTGTGGTCGTATTGCGGATGTAAAGATATATATGCTACACTTTATGAAAGGTGATAGATATGAGATTAACAATTTTAGAAGATGATGAAACACTGAGTTATACACTTAAAAGATATTACTCAGATAAAGGGTATACTGTATCGACGTACAGTCTTTTAGAAGATGCACTCAAATCATCTATTCAAGATGATTTCTACTTAATAGATGTCTCACTACCTGATGGATAAGGATATACCTTCGCTGAAAAGATACGAGATACTAGTAATGTACCCATTATATTTTTGAGTGTTAGAGATGATCAAAGTAGTAAGATAACAGGATTTGAAAGTGGAGCGGACGATTATATCACTAAACCATTCACATTTAAAGAGTTGGATTTAAGGATGGAAGTCTTACTTAGAAGATATAATGCGAATATCCTAACATTGGGAAATTTAAAAGTATTACTTGATAGTGCTAAGGTAATGGTATTCGATGAGGAAATAACACTCAGTGTACAGGAATACCGTATGTTATTGCTGTTAATGCAAAATAAAGAAGAACTTGTTCTTAGAACATTATTTCATGAAGAGTTGAATATCATAAATGAGGTTCAAGATAATACATTAAATGTCGCGATGCGAAGACTTCGTAAAAAGCTAAGTGATGTTGCTGTGATTGAAGTTGTTGTTAAGAAAGGTTATAGGATACATGCCTTATGAAATATTTAATAGATAAAGATAATCTTAAATTCATGATAAGTATCTTATTTAGTGTCACACTATCTTTCTTGCTTATAAAAATAAATACCATACTTGCATTTATTTTTATAAGTATATCTGTAACACTCATAACATATCAATATATCAAGAAACGTGATGTCAAGGTATCTGAGATGGTACAGTTTTTAAAAAGACTTAATCAAGGTCACTACGACTATGATATCAGTAGTTATCAAGAGGGTGAGTTGTCAAAGCTACAAACTGAACTTAATAAAACAACCATCACTTTAAAGCAGATGAACATGCATTTAAGTCAGCAAAAGGACTTACTTCAAAAAGGTTTGGAAGATGTCTCACATCAGCTTAAAACCCCACTTGCTTCATTAATACTTCTTAATGAGTTGCAAGATGAGGATGAACTTGTAATAAAGAGTAAAGAACAGCTTGAACGGCTGAAATATCTCGTAGAAAGTTTATTAAGACTGATAAAATTAGATGCAGGTATAGAGGTTTTTGAAATAGAAAGTTTTAAGTTGGACGTTTTGATGGAAGATGTCATATCTCTTGTTAAACCCATGTTGAAAGATATTGTACTTGATATAGATGTTGCTAATATTGAGTGTATGGGTGATTATAATCGTTCAAAAGAAGCGATACTAAATGTTGTATATAATAAACTAAGACATGCTGATACAAAGATTAGTATCAAATCAAAGAAAGAACATCTATCAAGTATACTTTTGATATCTGATGATGGAGATCCTGTCTTGAATAAAAATCGTATATTTGAAAGATTTTATACAGGTGATAAAAGAGATGTTAAATCAATTGGAATTGGCCTTGCCATTGCAAAAGAAATTATGAATAAACAAGGCGGTGCTTTAACACTTGAGGGAGATAATACCTTTGTATTTAGGTTTGATATGCTCTAAATTATCATTATAAAAGGATGATGCTATAATATATGTAGGTGATAGATATGAATACACTTGATATATTAACAAGATTATTTCTGATAACACTTTTTGCAAGTGTTATTGGATTTGAAAGAGAGAAGCAACACTCTTATGCAGGCTTGCGTACCCACTTACTCGTTGGTATCAGTGCAACCATTATTGCACTGATACAACAGGCTATAGTCCAAGAGGTAATTGAATTACATCTTCAGTATCCCTTAATGCTAGAAGTTGTTAAAGTTGATCCTGCAAGATTAATAGCGACAGTTGTTAGTGGTATTGGATTTTTAGGGGCGGGTACCATTATTGTTACCAAAAGAAATATTACAGGTTTAACAACTGCAGCATCAATATGGTCAATTGCTGGATTGGGTATAGCAGTAGGTATGGGGTATCTTACAATTGCAATATGGGGATTTATATTCCTATTCACGGTCTTATTTCTAAATAAAAAGATTTATAGTGGAAGTTTTGAAGAGAGAATCTACATTGAATATGTAGGTGGAAGTCAAACAATGTCACAGATTCATGATATCTTTGAAAGTTTAGATCTTAAGAGTGAACATCGTGGTTTTAAAGCAAAGCCTTTTGGCGGAGATTTAATCTATGCAAGTACATTTGATGTTAAAGGGCCAAAAGAAACGAACTTTAAAGAATTAGTTTCTGAAATGTCAAAGAATAAAAATATTGCCAGTGTCCAACTCACAAATTTAAATCATTGATTCAAGAAAGA
This sequence comes from Erysipelothrix sp., assembly GCA_012727815.1. Taxonomy (GTDB): domain Bacteria; phylum Bacillota_I; class Bacilli_A; order Erysipelotrichales; family Erysipelotrichaceae; genus Erysipelothrix. The sequence goes on along the minus strand of JAAYGI010000025.1, from coordinate 3,100 downwards.
CCTTTATTGGTCTTTTTTTGTATTACTGAATGAAGTGACAAAAGTGTTAGATTGATTATGTACTCTTGAAGTTATACTATGTATGAGGTGAAAATAATTGAAGTAAAAAACTTAACAAAAATATATAAACAAGGAAATGAAGATGTCTATGCATTGAATGATGTATCTTTTTCTGTGGAGAAAGGGGAATTCATTGCAGTAGTCGGGGCAAGTGGTAGTGGTAAGTCTACACTTATCCACATGCTAGGGTGTGTGGATAAACCAACAAATGGTAGTGTTGTTATTGATGGAGTTGATACATCTTCACTTGATGAAACAGCACTAACGATCTTTAGAAGAAGGCAAATAGGTTTGGTATACCAGTTTTATAACCTAATACCAACATTAAATGTGGAGAACAATATAAAGTTACCTGTTCTTTTAGATGGTGAAAATGTAGATACAGACTATTACGATGAATTGCTATCTTCTTTCTCGATAAAAGACGTGTAACACATCTTCCCAGTCAACTATCAGGTGGACAACAACAAAGAGTATCAATTGCTAGGGCGCTTATGAATCGTCCTTCTATACTCCTTTTAGATGAGCAACAGGAAACTTAGATAAAAAGAATGCATCTGAGATCATGAAACATATCAAAGCATCTCATAAAGATTTTAAGCAAACTATTATTCTGATAACACATGATGAGTCTATTGCAAGTATGGCAGATAGAGTTGTTAAGATAGAAGATGGTAAGGTGATTCACGATGAGACTCTTATCTAAACTGAGTATAAATAGTATAGGGAAACACTTTAGATAAGCTTTTCTAGTAATGTTTAGTACTGCTCTTACAATATCGATGATGACAATGGTTGCTTTTATGATGTCTAGTTTATATAAAACTTTTGCAAAACAAGAGACAAGAGGTTATCACTATAATGTCAGCATGACTAATGTTAGAAATCTTCCTAAATTATTAGATACACTAAGAAGAGAAGATATAGGTTTTTATACGGTGTACGGAGGTATAACTCCTATATATCATAATGATGCTATAAATGTTTACCCAACCACATATCCAAAGTATACAGAAGAGGCAGATAATGAGTGGGTGAGTGCGGGTCAAATTGTGGAGGTAGAGCATCAAAGAATGAATATGAAATTACAGTACCTATTAATGCTACCTATTCCATCGGAGATAAGATAAGTTTAATAACCTATCTCAATGAAGGAACAACAGATATAGAAGTAACTGTTGTTGGAAGAAATAAAAGCGAACGTAGCTACGATTACTTTGTCTCTGAAGATAAGTTTGTAACTGAAAGTGATGATCAGATTACATATACTGTAGATATCTTGTTTAAGAAAGGTATAAAAAATATAGATAAGAGAATAAAAGCCATTGAAGAAGACTCAACGATTTTTGAAGTGGGGGGTTATATTGATTACAATCAAGATTATAATTTTGTAGAAGGATATCAATCTAAACCAGGAGTCATGATGTATAGTTTTATTGTAATTGCTTTAATTTTGATATTTATTGTAGCAATCGCAACCTTTACACTGATACTCAATAGCTTTAATGCACTCTTATCTAGAAAGATGCAAAGTATTTCTGTTTTAAGAACTGTAGGTGCAACAAAATCTCAACTTAGCTACATGGTAATGCTTGAAGGTGTTATTTTGACAATGGTGGGATTAATTGTTGGTTTGGCTCTGGGTTATCTTATAACAAATTTCATGCTTAAGTATATACACAGTGCTATATTATCTATAATCGCGCAAACAGAAAGTAATCCAAGTTACGATATATCTTTTTGGAGCCCGCTCTAGGTTTTCGGAGCAGTAATCGTACTATCATTATCAACAGTATACTTTGTGCTTAAGTTAAAGATGAAAGAATTATTCAACAATGAAGCGGTAAATAGTTTAGATGAGATGAATCTTAAGAAAAGAAGAACAAGAGAGGTTCAAAATGTAATTAATGGTGATCCAAGTAAAGGTTTGGCACGTATTAATACAAGGATGCTTAAAGATTTCCAAGGAATAAAAGCAGCACTGGTTATTACTGTGGTATTACTAATATCAATAAATGCTCTTACGGGTTATCTTTTAGATGTTGCCGATGAAAACGTTACTGTTTTTGATACTGAGATATGGATACAACCTTATGATGATGAAGTGGATATGTACCAACAAACATCAGATACAGAAAAGATACTACAACCATATGATATTCAAAGAGTGGATTCTATTTACTATAGTGATTATCTAAATATTGCTGCGATAAATGGAAAAACAATGGAGGAACCATCTTCGATTGTTATTCATGGAATGGATGATGCATTGTTTGATGATTTTATTAAGGAACATTCTCTTTCAAAAAAGGATCAATTGATCCTACTGAACAAGTATGATGAAGAAGAGTTTTCACAATCCATGGATGTATCTGATAAGGATATTCTCAATATTTCAAACAGACAAACTGATGGTATGGAAAGTATGGATGTTGAAGTAGACGTGGTGTTAAAAAAGATAGAAGAGAAGTATGATTACTTGTATGGTGGTGAACGAATTATTATCACAAGACTTTCCAATCTTAAAGACAATCTATATCCACTATCAAAGACTCAAGAAGTGAAAATATTTATATCAAGTGATCTTAGTGTTGAAAATCTAAAAGAAATTAATAATAAGATAGATGATTTGGGATATACTGGTGTTTATTTATACAGTGAATACTATTTTAGTAGTTTTAAACAGACTGTTAAAACAGTTGTTAGTGTATTAACATCATTCATATTTGTCTACATTGGATTTGTAATACTTGTCAATGTTGTAAACATATCAATCTCTAATTATCAAAAGCGTAAACAAGATATTGCAGTACTTAAATCAATGGGCGCTACATCTAAGCAGTTAGATAAGATGTATCTCTATGAGACCTTATATATTGTTAGTGTCCCATGGGTTCTAGGCATTGTATTGGGGCATCTATTGAATATAGGTGTATTTATCCTGATAAGGGTGTTACTGCCTGTATCAAGCCTAAAATACAGTATAAACATCAAAACATTTGGATTATCATTCATATTAGTTTAAGTTATAATTATTGTT
>JAAYGI010000004.1 GCA_012727815.1 Erysipelothrix sp. | reverse complement strand
GGTAAAACACCGATCAAATTAGACTCATAGAATGTTTCCATATCTACACCCATCCAATCTCTTAGTTTATCACCACTCTTATCCATAAACACAGTTTCCTTTAACTGTGTTTTAATTCCTGGTGCCTGTCCTATTATAAGTATTCGGACATCTTTATGTGCAAAGAAAATAGGAACCCATGACTGACTTGTAAACTGAGGGTTGTCATCCATAATTTCTTGTCTTATTTCATCTATTGTTTTCATACTATCACCTGTCTATATAATATCACTTTTACAAAAGATACCGAAGAAGAGACCTTCTAGATTTAAATACTTTATAAATTAATAAGGTCTATTAGATATCATGAAGGACTTTTCATCACATCTTCAATATATAATTATCAAACTTATCCTTTTATGGTATATAATGAAGAGTAGGAGGCGTGTATGAAAAAGATAAATATTAATGATACATTTTATAATATAACTAATAAGGAACCTGAACTTAAACAAACATTTATAGATTTAGGATTTACACCTATGAGTAGTATCCAAACCTATAATACAGTCGGCAGAGTCATTACTTTAAAAAAGGCACTTGACCATATCAAGATGTCAGTGAGTGATGTTAATAAAATATTAAGTGAGAAAGGATTGGATTTTGAAGTCTATGAGTAAAACAAGAGCACTTGGTGAATTGATTCTTCAACTACATGATGGTGTTGATGAATCTGTTGTTAAAGAAGAATTTAAAGAGAAATTTGGAACTGTTACATCTCGAGAAATAATGCAGATGGAACAAGAACTTGTAGATAATGGTATGCCTGCAAGTGAGATTCAAAGATTATGCGATATACATGCTGATGTATTCAATCAGTCAATTGAGCAAATACATGCACCACAAGAAGAACACTCACGCATTGGCCATCCTGTACAAGTTCTTATCAGTGAAAACAGAGCACTAGAAAAACATCTAGAAGATATGTTCTTCTATGTTATTCAGTATGAAACATCAAAAGATCTGAAAGACCAATTTCCTTTACTTACAAAAATAAATGAACTCTTCGATCTGAACAAACACTACAATAGAAAAGAAAAACTTTTATTTCCACTGCTTGAGAAGTATGGCTTTGATGCTGCTCCTAAAGTAATGTGGGGTGTTGACGATGAGATTAGAGATGATCTCAAAGATTTCGAAAAACGTGTTAAAGAAGAAGATACTAGGGATTTGAACATGGTATTTACAAACTTACGTAAACGTATTGAAGATATGATCTTTAAAGAAGAAATGATTATGTTACCTATGATTACAGAAGATGTTACACAAGAAGAGTGGTTTGAAGTAGCATACGATTCTAAAGAGATTGGCTACTGCTTAGTAGCACCTGAAGAAGATTGGGTACCCTATACACAAAGCTTCTATGATCGCGTTAAAAACGACCTTGCCATGAAGGACCAAAAGATTCATTTCAAATCTGGTGTACTGCGCCTTGAAGAAGTTGAAGCAATCCTAAATACGCTTCCAATTGATATGACTTTTATTGATGCTGAAGATAAGTTTAGATACTTCAATCTTTCCAAAGATAGAATCTTCATCCGATCACGCGCCGCTTTAGGACGTATCGTTCAACATTGTCACCCACCACGTTCTGTATCACTTGTTAATGATATCTTAGAAGATTTAAAATCAGGCGCTAAAGACCAAGACTCTTTCTGGATAGAAATGAAAGGGATGCTTGTTCACATTTCATATCACGCTGTTAGAAACGAGCATGGACTTTACTTAGGTACACTTGAAGTCTCACATGATGTTAGACCCTATCAAGAACTTGAAGGCGAAAAACGTCTTCGATAATAAATAGATTTCCTAGGAAATAATATCTTAAACGTAAAAAGAAGCACAGTTTATTAATTCTGTGCTTCTTTTTCTTTTCGTCTTTCAATCTTTTCTGCTACTGTTCTATCAGTGTTTAATTTTGCAATTTTAAGTAGTGACTTTTCGATTTTTTTAACTCTAAGATTTATTCGGATTGAACTGTATCCTATGACTGCTAACGAGATTAGCACATAGAATTCATAATATTCCCCTTTCTTATATTATTTAAGTAAATATCTAATACTACTATTCAAGCAGATCCTCTTCGTTTCTTATGATCAGTAATAGTGATTCCTCAATTTGCTTCATACTACGATTTGCTTCTCTCATGCAAGACTCTATGAGAATTAATAAAAATAGTATTAGCAGTAAATATAATGTCATAGTCGACCCCTTCCTATGTTTCACATATGTAATAATACACCAATAAAATTATTATATTAGAGAGATTTCATACCTTCTTGTATCATTTTACTTTTTGATACAAAAAAAGTCCCATCTTATTAATAAAGATGGAACTTCTGGGTATTATTCACAAGCTTATTTACTTGCTGTAATTTTACTCCATAATTCATTCATTACAGTTTTAACTTTTGCATTGTAGAAGAATTCTTCATCTTTTGCATAGTTTGCTCTTGGAATATAAGCAGATATTCCTTCATATGCACCACCTTCTGCAGATAGTTTATCAGAGACAGATGTGATTGGACTTGTGTATCCTACCTTTGTTGATATTTTCTCTGATACATCTTCTCTTAAGATGAAGTTAATGAAGTCATGTGCTCCTTGAACATTTTGAGCATTTTTAGAAATTACCATTCCATCAGTCCAAGTATTTGTTCCTTGGTGTGGCTCGATATATGCTAATGATTCATTTTCTGATAATACATAAGCTGCATCACCTGAATACATAATTGCTAAATCTTTTTCACCTGATGCCATCGCATCAATAACATAGTCATCAACATATACTGGTTTCATATCTTTTTTCATCTTTACTAACCAGTCATAAGCTTCATTTAATTCACTTTCAACTTCAGTATTCATTGAGTATCCCAGTGCTTTTAAAGCAACCATGAATGCATCTCTTTCTGAGTTATAGAAGAAGAACTTATCTTTAAGACTTTCTTCGAATAGAATATCCCAACCTTTTTCTTCGATTAATTTCTCATCTATGATTTCTTTGTTGTAAACCATTCCGACACTACCCACAAAGTAAGGTACAGAATATTTGTTTTCTGGATCAAAGTGTAATCCTTTATAAGTATCACTTACTTTATCAAAGTTAGTAATTTTACTTAAATCTATTTCTTGTAGTTTATCTTCTTCGATTAATCTTTGAATCATATAGTCTGATGGTACTAAAACATCATAGTCTTCACTTGCAAGTTTTGTATACATGAATTCATTTGATGTGAATACATCATATTGAACTTTAACATTGTATTCTTTTTCAAATTCTTTGATAACTTCTCTATCGATATATTCTCCCCAGTTATATACTTTTACAACTGGTTTACTTTCTTTTGAACATCCTACTAAAATGAATAGTACAAGTAGTACTGCTAATAATTTTTTCATAACTCTCTCCTAAGCACTCAGTGCTTTTTTACTTGTGTTCTTACGTAACATAGGTATTACATTAATAATAATTAAGAATAGTGAAACAACACCAACCATGATTGTACTTAAAGCATTTACAGATGGGTTGATTCTTTTTGACATTGTATACACCAGTATTGAGATATTTTTAACACCATTTCCAGTTACAAAGTATGAGATAACAAAGTCATCAAATGACATAGTAAATGCTAAAAGTGCTGCAGATATTATACTGGGTGTTATTTGTGGCAAGATTACTTTAGTTAATGTTTGAAGTGGTGTTGCCCCGAGATCCATTGCAGCATCTGCAAGGTTTGGATCTAACTTTCTTAACTTAGGTAATATTGTCAACATTACATAAGGAATACTAAAGGCAATATGTGCCAGTAGCATTGTTATGAATCCTTTAGGTACTTTAAATGCTATAAATAGAAGCATTAAACTAATTGCAGTAACAATCTCAGGATTCATGATAGGTAAATTGTTTACTTGTAAAACAACATTCTTTACAAGTTTATTTGAATTGATTAAACCTATTGATGTCAGTGTTCCAACAACTGTTGAAACAAATGTTGATATCAGTGCTACAAGCACAGATACATATACTGCAGACATCATCTCACTGTTTGAAAATAAATCTTGATACCAACGTAATGAGAAGCTATCGAAACTTGTCAGTGATTTTGTTGCATTGAATGAAAATATAACCATGATAAGTATGGGTAAGTAGAAGAATAAAAGCATTGCCCCTATTCCTAGAAACTTTGTAATCTTATAATTTTTATGTCCTACCATTACACAGTCCCTCTTACTTTCTTATCATTTGCTTCATTGTCTTGGTCAAATTTATTTGCCAGATGCATTGAGAACATAATGATAACCGCCATGATTAATGATATCGCTGAACCAAAGTTCCAGTTACCAATTGATACAAATTGATTTTCAATTAAGTTACCAATCAAGACATAGCCTCCGCCTCCTAAGAGTTGTGGAATAACAAATGTCGATACAGCTGGTAAGAAAACCAATGTAATCCCTGATATAACACCTGATAATGATAGTGGGAATACCACTCTCATAAATGTTTTAACTTTATTAGCACCTAGGTCATAACTTGCCTCAATTAAAGATTCATCCATTCTACTTAAGACTGTATAAATTTGTAATATCATAAAGGGTAAGAAGTTATAAACCATACCTAGTATGACTGCAAAATCTGTATACATCATCTTAATAGGTCCGATACCAAAGTTTGCTAAGAAGGTATTGATGATACCAACATCTGATAGCAAACTCATCCATGCATAGGTTCTTATTAGCATATTTATCCACATTGGTATTGTGATTAGTAATATCATTAAGGTCTGATTTCTATCAGATAGTTTTGATATTATATATGCCAGTGGATAACCCAGTAGTAAACAAATAATTGTTGTGATCGTTGCTATCTTTAAGGACTGCCATAATACTGCAACAAATACAGGATCAAAGAATTTCTTAAAGTGCTCGAGTGTGAATCTAATTTGTACAATTTGATTGGAATCACTTGAAGTAAAGGCATAAAATACAATTAAGAGCATCGGCACTACAAGAAACATCCCAATCCATACAATATATGGTATTAAGAGTTTTTTGTATGTCTTCATATTAGTATGCCTCCAATTTAGACATAACGTGGATGTCTTCTGGATAGAAGTGAATTCCTACTTCTTTATCAACCTCTGTAATATCAGTTGAGTGAATGATAAGTTCTCTATGGATTGTTTTAACAACAATCTCATAGTGAACTCCTTTGAATAATACTGAATCTACAATTCCTGTTATTTTTGCGTCTTTTAAATCTACAATATCTAAGTCTTCAGGTCTTAATACAATATCAATGTCTTCTTGTTCAGAGAATCCATAATCCACACATTCAAATTCATGCCCATCAAAACTAACCAGTCTGTCTTTAATCATTGTTCCTTCTATTATATTTGATGCTCCAATAAAGTCAGCAACAAATCTATTCTCAGGTTCATTGTAAATATCCATTGGTGTACCGATTTGTTGGATTTCACCTTCATTAAGTACAACAATCTTATCAGACATTGTTAAGGCCTCTTCTTGGTCATGAGTAACATAAATAAATGTAATTCCAACATCTTGTTGAATCTCTTTTAGTTCATGTTGCATCTCTTTACGTAACTTCAAATCTAAAGCTCCTAAAGGCTCATCTAAGAGTAATACCATCGGTTCATTAACAAGTGCTCTTGCTATGGCAATTCTTTGTTGTTGCCCTCCAGAGAGTTGATCAATGTTACGTTCTTCAAATCCACTTAAACCAACAAGCTTTAACATACGTTTAACTTTTTGATCAATGATATCTTTAGAATCTTTTTTAATTTTTAAACCAAATGCAATATTCTCATATACATTCATATGTGGAAATAAAGCATATCTTTGAAATACAGTATTTAATTCTCTTTTATGTGCTGGTAAGTTACTAATCTCAATCTCATCAAAGAATACTTCTCCTGAGTTTGCTTCTAAGAATCCACCCAGTATTCTAAGTAATGTTGTTTTTCCACAACCAGAAGGTCCCAGCAGTGTTACAAATTCATTTTGATATATATCTAAGTTGATACCTTTTAAAACAAGGGTATCATCAAAACTTTTTACAATGTTTTTAAATTCAATTAGTGGTTTCATAATCTTGCTCCTTAAAAAATAGGTGGGGTACAAACCCAAATAACCTTTGCTTTTTGTTTATGTTTATTAATTAGTTTATGGGTTTGCTCCCCTTTAATATAAAATGTTTGACCTTTTCTAAGTTCTAGTGATTCATCACCATGTATGAGGGTAACCTTACCTTCTAATACATAGCCAAATTCTTCACCCTCATGGGGTAAGACTTCCTGTGACTCACCATCTTCAGCAAGTTCTAGTAATATTGGTTCCATATCATTTTTTTGTGCATTGGGTACAATCCAGTGTAATGTTGCGTGTTCTTTCTCATCAACAAAGTAATCATCACTTGTAAATACAATCTGTTCTTCTTTATCATCTTTAAAGAAACTTGATAAATCCATTCCTAAGACTTCAACAATATCATTCAGTGTTGAAATAGAAGGTGATGTAATATCATTTTCTATCTGTGATAGAAAACCTTTACTCAACTCACTACGACTTGCAAGTTCTTCTAATGTTAATCCATTTTGTACACGATACTTACGCATCTTTTTCCCAATATCCATGATTTCACCTTGTTTACCTTTACTAAACTTATTTATTATCTATAACAAACAAGATTATTATACTATGGTTTTAAATAAATGCAATACCCTTTGCTCAATTATTTTTAGGCATAGAAAAAGCCTTTGTTTCTATCGCTAGAACAAAGGCTTAATTTTTAAAATTACTCTACTTCAATAAATTTAATGAGTGCTGGTTTCGGTAAGAAACCTGTACGTTTAACTGGTTTTCCATCTTTAAATAAAACAAGTGTAGGAATTGCCATAACGTCGAATCTTTGTGCTAACTCTCCATCAGCATCAACATCAACTTTAACAATTTTTACTTTTGAACCTAATTCTTCTTGTACATCTTTTAGTATCGGAGCAATCATCTTACAAGGACCACACCAATCAGCATAGAAATCAACGAGAACTACACCTTCTTTTGTTTCATCATTAAAATTTTTCATATTTACTACTTCCATCTTAAGACCTCCTTAACTACGGTACTCATTATATCACATTAATATTTTTTTGCTTTAAAAACGCTTTAGAGTTCGATTCCTTTTGGTAATCGATACTTTAATATTCCTTTATGCATTTTAAATACCAGGTGATCACTTTTGAATATTTCTCCATCACAACCTATTGTTAGTGGAACTTGTGATTTAACCTCTACATGGTCGACTTCTTTTACCTCTACTACATCAAGGTCTAAGTGTGTTCCTTTCATGTATTTTGGTAAGAGATTAATAACTCTTGTTCTACTCACCGCATCAACAATAACAAGATCAAATAAACCATCATTTATTTTTGCATTGGGCGCTGATTTAAAGCCACTGCCATAATATTTACCATTCATTACAGATAATAAAGTAATATCTTTATCATATGAGAATTCATTGTTAAAGATATGTAATCGAACTGGTTTCATTGTCATAATTTCTCTTAGTGTACTTACAAGATAGATTAGAAGTCTTGGAACAATCGTTCCTTTTAATCCATTCGCACGCGCATTAACATCTGCATCTACCCCAATATTTGCACAATTTAGGAAGTAACGATCATTTACTTGCCCCACATCTACAGGAGATACATGTCCACCATGGACTGTATCGTGAAGTAATTCAAAGATTTCTTTCTTTGTATTAATCATCTTATAAAAGTCATTTCCAGTTCCTACAGGAATAACACAAAATTCATTTTCAAAGCTCATACCGTTAATAATCTCATATGCAGTACCATCTCCACCTATAGAGTAAAGAATTACGCCTTTATCATATGATTTTGCTATTTCCGTAGCATGCCCTTCATACTGTGTAATGTGAATCTTGTAGTCAAGGCCTAGCATGTTTGCTTCAATCCATGCTGTAACATCCTTATAATTACCAACTCCTGAGGTTGGATTTACAATAAAAATATGTTTCATATCATTCTCCTGAACAAAAGGTGCGTGTGCACCTTTTCTAACTTTTAACATTATACAGTATTTTAAACGTAATTTGTATTATTTAGTCTTGAGGTCCTGATGCACCACCATCAGTACCACTATCGCTACCACTTGAACCATCATCGCCACCGCCACCTGGTTCAGTTTCATCACCTGGTTCCGTTTCGTTTCCTTCACCACTTGATCCATCCTCACCATCGCCTGTTCCTGGATCAACAGGTTTCTCCACCTTTGGTTTTTCTACTATAGATACAATCAAAGTACTAGAAATTGTATTGTATGAACCTGGTTCAATTGACTGATAAATGACTTGCCCATCATCATAGGATTCGTAATCTTTGTCAACTATATTAATTTCTAAGGTTACGCCATTTTTACTTGCCCAAGCTTTGATTTCTGCTTTGCTCATTCCATTAAAGTTTGGAACTACATATTTCTTTTCTGTTTCCACTTCATCTATATCCTGATCATCTTCTATCTCTACATCTGGTGTATGTTTAGAAATAAATGGTGTTCCATAATATTTCTCTGGATATGTGATGACTTCAAACTCAAATGGTTTGTTGATACTGAATGTGAAGCTTTCCTCTTTGGGGTTTTCTATTTCTGTTGATAGGTTGTCATGAATAATCTTTTTATTATCTGTTACTGAGTTTTTATAAGGAAGTACAACACTTGCACCATTGATCATCGGAGTTGACCCATGAAGTTGTGATGATTGAATCGTGAATGTTTCCATAGCCCCTACTGGTGATGCTGCAATATTATTGATTGCATAACCAAGTAGTGGTGCAATGTCTTTATTCATGGATAAGTTCATTACAATATTACTTTCAGCACCCTTAAGTACTTTTAGTAATGTTTCTGGATTTTTCATAGACTCTGAAATAATCTTGTTAGCAAGTTCTTTAATAACATATTGTTGGTTCAGTTGTCTTTGGAAGTCACCTGATCCAAAATGTTTTCTTTCACGTGCAAAAGTAATAACCTGTTTTCCATTTAAAAGGTTTTTACCTTTAGGAACAGTAACACCTTCATATTTACGTGGGTTATCTTCCATAGGTAAACTACCTGCGAAAGTAATTGGACTATCAATTTCTAATCCACCCAGTGCATCAGTAATCTTAACAATCGCATAGAAATCTGCTTCGAAATAGAAGTCAATTTCTACATCCATTAAGTTTTGAACTGTGTTGATTAAACATTCACGTGAACGTCCACGTGAGTGATTAATTTTATCGCTTGATTTATTACTGTAACATGCAATTGGGACATATGAGTCACGTGCAATACTTGTCATCGTCACATTCAATGTTTGTGGGTTGACTGTTGCAAGAATAATAGAATCTGATAGGTTATCATTCATTCCTAATAATAATATTGTAAAAGGTTCTTCAAGAACTTTTGGAGTATCCTGGCTGACCCCCTTCATTTCAATATTGAAGTCATGAATTACTTTTGATTCTATAAGTTTCTCCTGTGCTTCTTCTGACATACTTTCAGCATATCTTACGAATTGAGAAGGTAGTATTGCTACATCCAACTCCTCTGCTTCAAGCATTGCATGTAGCATATCTTCATAGCGGTCGTATTCAACAATTTCTATAACTGGTGAGAATTTAGTAATTTCTTTTTTAACTGTTTCATTGAAATCATTTTCCCCAGCTACATAACCAATTGTTTGGTCTTCTTCTAAATTATTTGTAGTAAGCATTTGATCTAAAGTAACAAATGAATAATCTACTTGTTCATTTGTTTCTTTATCGATTAATTTATCGATACCTTTATTAAGTCTTTGCGTAAATGAATATGCAAAACCTGATACAAGCATCAAGAATAAGGATACAATTACAAAAACTTTTCGAACACCAGTCTTCTTATATGCAAATCCCCATACAAAGAGTCCATTTACAATTAAAGCTAAACCTGTAATTGAAGCTAGAATGATTACAAATATCTTTTTAGATACACTTACATAATCTCCTAGATTTAAAAGTAACATTACAAACAAGAGGTTTACAAGAAGGGATACGATTAAACCAACAAGTGGTGAGTTATATATTTTAGTCTTCATATGTTTGGTTAACCTCCACTATCATTGGTGCACCTTTTTCATTTAACATTAAGATTACATTTGCTTCATCATCATAGACATTTGAATCAAATGAATCTGTATTTTTGTATTTCCATGATACTTTTACTTTATAAGCTTCATGGTAATCTCCATCCATCCATTTTTTAAGATCTTCATCGTATATATCTTTTGACCCTTCTTTATCATAGATAAAGAAATCAATTTTCTCTGCATTATCAACAGTCACTTCTTCAATTTCAAGAGTATTTTTTAATCCACCGTTATTTAGATAGTAATACATATCACCATAGACAGATTGTTGTGCACTTTGGTAAACACTTGTACGAATATCTTCACGTACAAATTGAAGTCCACCTACGTCATTTTTTCTGAATTTGTTAGTCCATGTATAAAAATCAGCCACAAAGTTTTGTGCGACTAGTTCTGATATTTTATCTAAGTCTTTGGATTCATTTTCTACTTCTTCTAGAAGTTCAGCATATAAATCTTTTTGATATTGTGTTGCATTGTTTCTAATTGAATAGAATTCATCTTTTGTTAGTTGACTTCCATCAACATCTGTTTTTTGATTGATTGTTTTAAATATAAAAAATCCACCCACTAAACATACTATAAGTGATAGTATGGCCCCATACATAATAAATATTTTCTTGGTTTTCATAAGATACCTCGTTTTCCTCTTAATTTTATAGAATCAATAATATTTGTCAACTGATTTCACGTATTTTACCCATAACTATAGATTTATACGACATTCTAAGTATACCACTTCATTCTACAATTTCATGTGCAAATTTTTTGTGATGTTTTGTGAGTTGCTACTTCTTTTCTTTTTATGAATATTTGAATTTCTTTGAAAGGACTATTTATCCCTTCTTTTCATATAATTATTGAATGTACATATAATAAAACTTCGACCTAATTGAAATATTATGTATTATTACTATTTTACTATGTATATCATTAACCATATTAAGGTCTGTGTACTATAATTAAGAAAAGAGGTGATTTTATGAATTATTTAATTATATCTGATATCCATGGTTCTGCGGATGCTTTAAGAACCGTACTCAATACTCATTACTTTTATGATGCTATCATCCTTGTTGGAGACCTTCTATATCATGGTCCTAGAAATCCTATCTTGAATGATTATGACCCCGCATCTGTCCTAAAAATATTAAATGATTTAAAAGTTCCTATACTTGCGGTTAGAGGAAATTGTGACTCTGAGGTGGATCAAATGGTCTTAGACTTTAGTATGATGCAGGATTATTCTGTTCTTGACTATGAAGGAACTAAGATTTTTATAACGCATGGTCATATCATAGATCCAAAAGATGCACTTATAAAAAGACATGGAGATATCTTTATATCAGGACATACCCATGTACATGGCATCCATTATAGTCAGGATGGTGTTGTTTGTATAAATCCTGGTTCTATATCCATGCCTAAAGAAAGACAAGAGCCAACATATGCTCTGTTAAGCGACCATACAATTTCAATCTATTCACTCAAACATGAATTAAAAGTTTCATACAAAGTAAAAGAACCTCGATAGAGGTTCTTTTGATTCTAATTAGTCCCAAAGTTTTTCAGGGTAAACACCTGTTGTTTGGAAAGTTTTAAATGTTTCTAATACTTTTGGTTTATCATCTTGATAAGTAACACCAAACCATTGTTCGTCTGTTTCTAAGATTTTAACCTTAAGTACGCCACTGTCAATTAGTGTTCCAACATCATTTGGAAGCAATGCTTCTGATTTCATTGGATTTTTTGCTACATCTTCTTTAAAGAATGTATCAAATCTGCTTTGCATTTGTTCAAATATTTTTGGAGTAAAGCCCCAGAAGTTCATGGATGCTAAAGCACCATCTGGAAGTAACGCTTGATCATCGCCACCAACAAGTCCTTTATCTGTACGCTTAATACCATCTGTTTCAACAATCTCTGTTAAATAACCATCTACTGATTCACAAACACCACGTGTTACAGTTCCATGATCTGTTAATGTATTATCCAGTACATAACCCATCATTGCTGCTTCATCATCTTGAACAGTATTCAAGAAGTTAGCCATCGTAACAAATGCTTTTTTACCATAGTAGTCATCAGCATTACAAATCATGAAGGGTGTATTAACATGATTCTTAGCACTTAGAAGTGCGTGTGTTGTTCCCCATGGTTTTTCTCTTCCTTCAGGAATTTTGAAACCTTCTGGTACATCATTAATATCTTGGAAAGCATATTCTACTTCAATATGTTTTCTTAAAGGTGCAACCAGTGCTTCTTCAAATATTGCTTCATGTTCTTTACGAATAATTAATACTAATTTATTAAATCCTGCTTGAATTGCATCGTAGATTGAAAAATCAATGATTGCTTCTCCATTAATACCAAACTCATCAATTTGTTTTAATCCACCGTATCTACTACCCATTCCGGCAGCTAATATAACTAATGTTAAATCTTTCATTTATACCTATCTCCTTTTTACCTATTCTAATTGTATCATAAATAATATAAATTCAAATAGTTAGCCAGTACTTATGTAAGCGTTTTTTTACTTGCTTCGTATAATTCTTTGTAATGGCCATTTTCATTAAGAAGTTCTTCATGGCGTCCCACTTGTAATATCTCACCCTCACCCATTACTACTATTTTGTTAGCATGGTGGATTGTAGAGAGTCTGTGGGCGATTGCAAGTACGGTTCTACCTTCAGTTAGAAGTTCAATACTTTCTTGGATCTCAGCTTCTGTAATATTATCAAGTGCACTGGTTGCTTCATCAAGTATTAGAATTTGTGGATCTCTTAGGAATATTCGAGCGATTGAGATTCTTTGTTTTTGTCCACCTGACAACATAACACCACGCTCACCTACCATGGTGTTATAACCATTGGGTAAACTTTCAATGAAATCATGAATTTTAGCTCTTTTAGCAGCTTCAATGATTTCCTTACGATTTGCACTTGGTTTACCATAAGCAATGTTATCTTCAATTGTTCCCCAGAATATTGTGACATCTTGTTGAACATAACCGATATTATGTCTAAGAGAATTAAGTGTTACATCTTGTATATCATGATCATCAATATAGATACTACCTGATTTTATATCATAGAATCTTGGTAGAAGTTGTGCAACCGTAGTTTTTCCAGCACCACTGGGTCCAACAAGTGCTACAAGTTCACCTTGTTTTATATCTAAAGTAAATTTGTTTAATACTGTATTTTTATCTTTACCATAACCAAAAGATACATCTTCAAAACGTATGTCACCTTTAACAGAATCTAGTGGATATGCATTTTTTGAATCCTTAATACGAATTGGCTCATGCATCAACTCTTGGAACCTTTCAAAACCTGCCCAACCTTGTTGGAATGTTTCCAGCATTGTCATCAGTTTTCGAACAGGGCCTACAAGCATACTGAAGTATATGAAGTATGCGAACATATCTCCACTTGTAAAATCTCCATTAATTACTAAGAATGCTCCTGCTAGTAAAACAGATACATTGATAAACTGTACAAAGAATTGATTCATGGCATTGGCACTTCCCAGTGCATGATATGCATTTTTATAAGCATCAATATAAATCTCATTATCTTGTCTAAACTTTTCTACTTCAAAGTCTTCATTTGTAAAAGCTCTTGTAAGTCTAATTCCAGATATACTACCTTCTAGTCTACTATTGATTTGTGCATGTTCTTTTCTTAATCTTCTAAATCCACTGATCATATTTCTTCTTGAAAATAAGAGTGCTGACATAGAGATTAGAAAGAGAATGAAAAGTAATGTTGTTACTAAAAAGTTAAGTTGAATTAAATAGATATAACCCAGTATTAACATTAAACTAACCGATACAACCTCTTCTATACCATGGTGTGCAAGTTCTGCAACCTGGTGTAAGTCACTGGTAAGACGGGTCATAATAATTCCAGTTTTATTGTTGTCATAATAGTCAAATGACAACATTTGTAACTTCTCAAACGCTTTTAGGCGCATATCTTTTTCAATAGATATTCCCCACATATGTCCATGATATCCAACCATATAATGAAATACTGCATAAAATACAAGCAGTACTACCAGTAGACCTGTAATTTTTAAGATTGTTGCTAAATCTTTGGTAGGTATTAAATCATTCAATATAGTTCTTGTGAATATAGGAATTGATAATTCTACCAATGAGAAAAGCACCACCATGGTAAGTACAACAATCATCCTTTTCTTATGTGGTTTATAGTATTTAATAAATTCTTTTAGCATGTTTTATCCCCTTTATGCTTTTATTTTTATTTCTTTAAGTGTATATGTATCAATCAGCTCACTTATATTTTCAAGTCTTTTAATTGTAAAAAAGTATGATCTTTCTTCGTAAAGATTTGAGAATATAACAAAGTCGAGTGAATCTATACTAGTTAGTTTATCAATAACTTCTTTAATAATAAATGGATGAATGATATTATCCTGTGTATCTAATAAAGGTTCCAAGGATACATCTTCAAAAATTAAGCCATTTTCTAAATTAACAGATGCATCTCCAAAAAGGGATATAATCTGAGTTTTAAATTGTGACAGATTTTCTAAATGATCATTCAGTCCTTTTTCAAATGCACCATAATATGATTCTATATCTTTCAGTTCATTATAATATGTTGCATGGTCTAATCCATACATTGTATTTGTATTGATATTTTCAATAATTAAATCAGGTATTTCTTGTGTATAGTATGTCATCATATCCTGGTTGAATATCTCGTGAATTTTTGCTTCTTCATATGCATCAAAAAACCTTAATTCTCCATCTACAAAATATCGATTAAATACTTCATGTAAGTTTTCTATTTTTTCTCTACTAATTTCTTTTGTCATGATATCCTCCTGGCTGATATTGCTAATATAATCTTAGCATATATAAACTTTGCTTATTATACAAAAGCACCATGTGCTTCCTATTTGAAAGCACACGGTGCTATGTTTATCTTATCTTATTTATTCTGTAATGATGGTACCTTTACCATTTTGAATCGCGTCTTTAGCACTTTCTAAAGATGTGATGATTGCGATACGTCCTTTTTTACTTTTAGCAAATCGTATGGATGCTTCTACTTTTGGTAACATGGATCCAGCAGCAAATTCGCCTTCTTCAATATATTTCAGAGCATCTTCTGTTGAAAGTTTGTGTAACCATTCTTGGTTTTCTTTTCCAAAACGAATTGCAACATTATCAACAGCAGTTAGGATGATTAGTGAGTCTGCATTAATCTCTTCTGCTATTTTAGCAGCCGAGTTATCTTTATCAATTACAGCATCTACACCTATAAACATTCCGCCCATATCAACAACAGGCATCCCGCCACCACCACTTGATATAACAACTGTTCCTGAATTTAACAGTTTACGAATGGTGTTTTTTTCAACAATTGTTTGTGGTTTTGGAGAAGCCACAGCTTTTCTGTAGCCACGTCCTGCATCTTCAAGATAGATAGCATTTTCAACTTTGGATAAAACATCTGCTTCCTCTTTTGTATAAAAGGGACCTACAGGTTTATTTGGATTTAAGAATGCTGGGTCATTTTGATCTACTACAACCTGAGTCAGTATGGTTGCAACGTCCTTATTAAATCCTCTTACCTTCATTTCATTTACGATTGCATTTTGTAAATGATATCCAATATAACCTTGACTCATAGCAGTTGATTCTACTAAAGGCATTGTTGGTATTTTGTCAGTTTGCTTGTGAGCCATGTCAAATGCCATGTGAATCATTCCAACTTGTGGACCATTACCATGGACCACCATTACCTCATAACCCTCATCTACTAAATCAACAATACTAGAAGATGCGATCTTTACTGCTTCTTTTTGTTTATCGGGTGTATCACCGAGTGCATTACCACCTAATGCGACAACTACTTTTTTCTTCAAATCGCGTACCTCTTTTTCTTTACTTATTAAATAACATACGGGCTAAAATTGCAATGCTTATCCATCATTATTTTTAAAGCGTGATGAACATATCATTCATCACGCTTTATTTTGACTTATTTATCGTACTAATCTTTTTTCTACTTGTCCTAATATAAGGTCAATCAAAAGTGCCATTAAGGCAGTTGGTAGGGCACCTGCCCATACGATTGCACTTCCATCACTGACATTTAATCCTCTAGATATGATATCTCCAAGACCACCTGCTCCAATGAAAGTACCAACGGCTGCAACACCAATTGCAAGTACTAAGGCATTTCGTATTCCACCCAGTATCATTGATATAGATAAAGGTAACTCAACTTTAAAGAGTATTTGACTATGTGTCATCCCCATCGCTTTAGCAACATCTAATACATTCTCATCCACGTTCTTAACCCCTGTGTAGGTGTTTTTAACAATTGGTAATATAGAGTATAGAAATACTGCTACAACCACCGTATTGGGACCAAATCCTACTACAATTATTAATAAGGATAACATTGCAAGGGCTGGTATTGTTTGAATAACATTTGTGATACGCATTATGGATTGACTGATTGTTTCATTTTTAATACGCGTCAATGCAAAACCTGCTGGGACACTTACTAAGATTGCCAGTGATACTCCATAAAACGCCATTAGAAAGTGTCTTATTACTTGTTCTAATACATAAGCACCATTAGATGAATAATATAATAATATATCTTTAATCATTTTTATCTAGCGCCTCCATATTTTCTAAAACTTTTTCATAACCTTTTCTATCTTTTAATTTAATGATTGATGCATCTTCAAAGAAGTTATTCTCTTCTAGAAATTCACGTGCAACAATATTTGGTTCAATCTTATCTTCATCAGATTTACGATTTAACTTTTGCATAATCTCTGACGATATTTTGTTCTCTAGTCTTAAAAGTACATCTTCAAGTTCTGGATATGCTTTTAATATTTTCATAGAAGTAACAGGACTTGCATCATAAGGTGGGAAGAAGTTTAAATCATCTTCTAGTACCACTAAATCATAAGCATCAATTCTACCATCTGTAGAATATCCTAGAACAACGTCCATTGTTCCAGCAAGCACTGCACTATATACAAGACTTATCTCCATAGGTGTAACAGTTCCAAATTCATAGTCATACTTGATTTTAAAATCTGTATAACCATCACCTTCACGTTGTAGCCATGCTGAGTCAATTCCAGTTCTTAAATCTTCTGCAATATCTTTCATATCACTGATTGTATTTAAATTATGTTCTTCAGCAAAGCTTCTTGAAACCATAAATGCATATGTATTTGTAAAGCCAACCGATGGAAACCATACACGATCATATTGTTCACTAAATCCATTTACTACTGTCCAAAATGCTTCTTCAACATTTGTTGTAGCTTCAAGTCCTAATTCTCCTGTTAGAGAAGTACCAGTGTACATAACGGATGATATATTAGCATCTCCACTTATCATTGCTTGGTTTATTAAAACACTTGATCCAAGGTTTGATAAGATATCAACACGGGTATCAGGCATGTAGTGTCTGATCATTTGTGCAACAATTTCTGATACAATTTGTCGCTCTGTTATTCCACCACTTGCAATAACAATATCATTATTTTTACTACTACCACTCAAACCTGGTAATGTACATGCACTAAGTGAAATTAGTAAAATTAGAGTTATTAAATATTTCTTCATCTTATGCTACCTCACTTGTTGTTTTAGGACTGAGTTTCTTCTCAATCTTTTCAAATAGATAGTCTATGATGAGTGTCATGGATGTAATACTTAAAGTACCCACAACAATTAAGGTAATATTATAGTTTCTTAATCCTGAGAATATAAAGTCACCCATACCACCAGCTCCAATATATGCAGCAAGGGTAGCCCATGCTAATACATAGGTTGCTGATAATCTAACACCTGCAAATACAACAGGCATTGCTAAAGGTAATTGTACTTTGAATACTTGTTGAAAACTTGTCAGTCCCATTCCTTTTGCTGCATCCATAGTATTTTTATCCACAGATTCCATACCAATCACTGTATTACGTAATATTGGTAGTAAAGAATAGATTACAAGTGCAAATACAGCCGGCGTTCTTCCTACTCCCATAAAAGGGACAACAATTGCTAAGAGTGCAAGTGATGGGATAGTTTGTAAAACCGACGATACACCTATCATAATTTGAGAAAACTTCTTATTACGACTTGCTACAATTCCTAAAGGAACTGCAATGATTGCTCCAATTACAAGGGCTGTCATACTAATACTTAAATGTTCTAACATTTTAGTTAAGAGTTCTGCTCCATATACATCTAAAAAATCACGCACTATGATCACCATTATTCAGTGATGAAGATTCTACAGCATTGGTAACATGTTCACTATCTACCTCAATTACTTCTTCATCTTCTTCTTGTTGTGGTTCATAGTCATGCCAGAATGCTTCATAAACAGATTCTACAATATCACCACGGGTTACAATACCCTTTAATATTCCATCATCATCTACTACTGAAATATTTCTGTGTCCCAAATCTTGTACATAGTAAATAGCATCTCTTATAGATGTTGTTTGTTTAATATATGTTACTTCTTTCATTACTTCTGATAAAGGTTGTTTAGCATTACCTCTTTTAGATAAGGCTCTCATATCAATACGTCCTACAAGAACTCCTGCATCATCGACAACTAAAATATCATCAACGCGTGTCTTTGACATCAGTGTTGCAACTTGTGCAATTGTTTTATTAACATTGATTTTAATGGGTTCTCTCATGATTGTCTCAACAGTATTATATTCAAATATTGCTTGATTCAATCTTTCTTCACCAACAAGTTCTCTTACAAAATCATTGGCTGGGTTTGTTAGTATATCTTGTGGACTTCCTTGTTGAACAACTTTACCATGGTCCATAACAATTATCTTGTCAGCCATATTTAAAGCTTCATCCATATCATGGGTAACAAAGACAATGGTCTTTTTCATTTCAATTTGTAATTTCTTAACAAGTCTTTGCAGTGCATCACGTGTAATTGGATCTAATGCTCCAAAAGGCTCATCCATTAAGATGATATCTTGATCTGCTGCAAGTGCACGAATTACCCCGACTCTTTGCTGCATACCTCCACTTAATTCTGAAGGATACTTGTCAAATAATTCTAAAGGCAAATCAACACGTTCCATAAGATACTTTGCAGTTTCTTTAATCTTATCTTCTTCCCATTTTAAGAGTTTTGGAACCATTGCAATATTTTCATAAATTGTCATGTGTGGCATTAGACCAACTTGTTGGATTACATATCCTATACGTCTTCTTAATCCAACTTCATTTATATCCATAATATCCATATTATTTATAAGTAATTTACCTGATGTAGATTTTACCATTCTATTAATCATTCTCATACTTGTAGTTTTTCCACTACCTGATGTCCCGATAAAACAGACAAACTCACCATCTTCAATGGTTAGGTTTAAATTATCTACTGCTTTATTCGCACCATATATCTTCGTTATATTTTTAAATTCTATCATTTAACCTCAACATTAATAGACTTAATTGCTATTAATTTCTTTCTTTTTTATCTCAAAATGTTGCCTCATGTTTAACTTTTGACTAAATTATTATAACATTTATAAGACCTTTTTAATAATCTTCAACATTTGGACCATTTAAAAGCCTTCTAAACATGCACTTTTTCGAAAATTTGTATGGACATAAGAAAAGATCTCAGCATTAACTGAGACCTTGAAATTTCATATATAAAATATCTACTATGCTATAATACTACAAAGAGGTGAATAGAAATGAATCCAAACAATCGTAACAGTATAAAAGTAGGAAGCGAGGTCAATGTTGTTTTAAAACAAGACCAACGCAGTGGTAATTTAACACATGGCTTTGTTAAACGTTTATTAACAAATTCTGCAAATCATCCCCATGGCATTAAAGTAATGCTTGAAGATGGTCAAGTGGGGCGTGTCAAAGAAATCTTATAATAGGTGTTTTGCAATATATTTAGCAACACCATCTTCATAGTTGGTGTCTGTAATATCCTTTGCAACGGCTTTAACTGATGGCATAGCATTACCCATTGCAACACCATGACCCACAACTTTTAACATTGATATGTCATTCTCAGCATCACCAAATGCCATGATTTCTTCTGGTTTAATACCCAGTGATTCTGCATATTTAAGGAGTGCTGAACCTTTAGTAATACTTTTAGGCATTAATTCTAACCAACCTTGACCCACTAACAACGCATCGTAGTTAGGATCGAGGTCTTTTTTTATTCTTGGTGTAATTAAGTTCATAAAGTCATCACTTTGAACATATACAATCTTTTGAATTGGATCACCTTTATCGAATCTATGTTTAATATCTTTCAGATTTTTAATTTCTTCAGAATCTGACTTATCATTAAAGTATCTAACAGAATCAGCCTTCATACCAATTGTATAGTCTAAGTATGCTATCTCATCCATTTGGAAATAAATAACATCATCAAAACAGTATAAGATACCCATATGGTACTTCTGTCCTAATACTTCCATTGTTTCACATTCTTCATATGTCATTGTCGGAAATGCTTCATATGTATCAAGTGGTAAACTATATGTTCTCAGGCCATTTAAGCATATAAGTCCGTATCCGTCTTTATTAATATCAAGATCATTTGCAACCTCTAAAGCACTATCATGTGCACGTCCTGTTGCAATCACAAACTCGATACCTTTATCTTTTAACTTGGATACAACCTCTTTTGTATAAGGTGTTACTTTATATTCATTGTTGATTAATGTCCCATCAACATCACTTGCTACTAATTTAATATTCTTCATAATTTCCTCCTACTAAACAAACAAAACCAAGGCACATAAATGTACCCTGGTTTTATTTTATTTCATTTTATTTATTGCTTCTTTAAGTTTTGAATGAGGATCTTCCCATCCAGCTGGTTT
>JAAYGI010000024.1 GCA_012727815.1 Erysipelothrix sp. | reverse complement strand
TGACTTTTGTGGATAATCATGATACACAGATAGGACAATCCTTAGAATCTTGGGTTGAATCTTGGTTTAAACGCCATGCATATAGTTTTATATTATTAAGAGATGTTGGAACACCATGTGTCTTATATCTTGATTTATATGGGAATGAATCTATGAACATTGATAAAGTTCAAGGTTTGGATAAATTAATTAATTTAAGAAAAAATCATATGAATGGAACATTCTATGATTATAAAGATGAATCAAAGACAATAGGTTGGTGTTATACGGGTGATGATAGTGGTGAGGGCTTTGTTGCTTTATTGAATACAGGAACTCGTACTATCAAAAGAATGTTTGTTGGAAAAAGAAATGCCAATAGAAGCTATGTTAATATATTTGACCCATCACAAACAGTTGAGACTGACAATGATGGTATTGGTTACTTTAGTGTTTTAGAAAAAGAATGTGCAATATATTTAAATACTGGAGGGACATATGCTACAGGTATTTTATGATGATGTAAATCTATTAACGATAGAATCAAAAGAAAAAGGATTAGAAAATTTAAAGTGTGATAAATTAGGTTTAAAGTTTATCTCAAAAATACAGAATAAATCACTCATAAATTATAAGTTCTCAATTGATGATTGTGATTACGGGGATACATTAAGCTATGACGAAATTGAATATCCTATCATTTATAGAGGGATTGTGAAGACAGAATGGTTTATGAATCGATATGATGCAAGAGATGAAAAGATGGGTTCATGGGTAAATGATGATAAAACATATTTTTCTATCTATGCGCCTACTGCTAAATCTATGGATGTTATTTTAGGTGATAAGTCTTATCCGATGATACGAAAAGACAATGGTTCTTTTTACTTATCACTAGATTTCAATGCACATGGTATGCAGTATCTTTATAGAGTAAATATATATGGTCAAGAGAGAACAACAACAGATCCTTATGCAATAGCATCTCTTCCTAATAGAAGTCACAGTGTTGTAGTAGATCTTAATCAACTTAATTTAGATGTGAGTCCTCTAAAAGTCCCTGTAGAAAAACCTATTATACTTGAAGCCAGCGTTAGAGATTTTTCTATGGACCCAGAAGTAGAATTTAAGCATAGAGGTAAGTTTTTAGGAATGATTGAATCTCATGGTGACTACGGTATGAATCATATTAAAGATTTGGGTATTACCCATCTACAACTGATGCCAGTTAATGACTTTGAAACAGTGGATGAACTGGATCCTTTTAGTAAGTATAATTGGGGATACGATACCATGCAGTTTATGTCATTAGAAGGTAGTTATAGTTCAGATGTACATAATCCTCTTCAAGCTATCTATGATTTCTCAAAACTTGTGGATATATATCATAAACATAATATTGGAATCAATATTGATGTTGTATACAATCATATATATGAAATGGATGACCATCCATTACATATCTTGCTTCCTTACTATTACTTTAGGTATGAAGATGATTACAGTTTAAGTAATGGATCTTTTTGTGGAAATGAAATAGCATCCGAGATGCCAATGTGTAGGAAATTGATCGTCGATACTACGACACACTTTGTATACCTTTATAAGATTGATGGATTCCGTTTTGATTTAATGGGACTATTGGATGTTGATACTATGAATGCTGTATATAATGCATGCCATAAGATTAACCCTAATATTATGATATATGGTGAAGGATGGAAAATGCCCACAGTATTGCCAGAGCATATGCAAGCATCCATGCATAATTATCATTTAATGCCGATGATATCTCATTTTAATGATAAATTTAGAGATACAGTTGCAGGTAAATTAAACGATACAGATCTAGGATATGCTGGTGGCAATGTAGCTTTAACAAATATTATAAAATCTGGACTAAGTGGATTTAGTGATAATACTTATACAGATACTATGTTTGATACAAGTAAGAAGAGTGTGAATTATGTAGAGTGTCATGATAATATGACTGTTGCTGATAAAGTAAGCTTAGCAGACAAAGGAAAAAAAGAAGCTTTATTTATGATGGGTCTTGTACTCTTCTCTCAAGGGATCCCTTTTCTGCAAATTGGACAATCTTTCTTTAGAGATAAAAAAGGAGATGAAAACTCTTATAAGTCTCCTGATTCTGTAAATAGAATTGATTGGTCTTTGTTAGATAAAAATAAAGAAATGCACAAACAGGTTAAAGAATGGATTAAGATTAGAAAAGAGATCTACCAAACTCAGGAAGATTATTCTTTCAAAGAAGAAGATGGATTACTTCATTGTTACTATGGTCCTTATCACCTAATATTCAACCCTACTGATAAAAAGGAAAATATCCCAGCTAAAAGTATTTCTATTCAAAAACACTCGTAAGAGTGTTTTTTTACTTAAATAGCTTCAAAACAGCACTTTTCGGAATACGTTTTCTGAAAGTGCTATCAAATGCTTTACAAATTATTTTAACGTGCTATACTCTAATTAGGAAAACGATTTCTAAGTTTTCAAAGGAGGAAGTATTTTGAAAAAAATCGTAAGATTATTTATGGTGGCATTTGTAGCAATCGCACTAACAGCATGTAGCGCATCTCCTAAAGAAGGTGGCACATACGACCTGACATTGTGGGGTTCACAAGATGACCAAGAATTACTAGCGGAACTGGTGGAAGACTTTAAAGCAGCTAACCCAGATGATGTTTATAATATTACATTGGGTGTAGTTGGGGAACCAGATGCTCAAGCACAAGTAACAGGTGACCTTTCGGCATCAGCAGACGTATTCGCGTTTCCAGATGACCAAATGCATGATTTCTTAGCAGCAGGTGCTCTTTATGAGATTACTCTTAATAAAGATGAAATTACAGAAGCAAACCTTGAAGGTGCTATTGATGCAGTAACAGTTGATGGTAAGATGTACGGAATTCCATTTACTGCAGATAATGGTTACTTCTTATACTATGATGCAAATTTCTTCTCAGAGGATGATGTTAAATCATTAGATACAATGATGGAGAAACTAGAAGCAGAAAATAAAAAAATGTACTACAAAGTTAACGATGCTTGGTACTTAGGATCATTCTTCTTAGGTGCAGGTGGTCAACTTGGTTATGATAATGGAAAACAAACAACTGACTTCAATAATGAAACAGGTGTTAAAGTTGGAGAGTATCTAGCAAACTTTACTAAATCTAGCGCATTCTTAACAGGTGAAGATGAAGTAATGATGGCTGGAGCAGCAGATGGTACAGTTAAAGCAGCAGTATCCGGTGCTTGGAAAGCAAATGAATTTGCTGAACACTTTGGTGATGGCTATAGAGCAACTAAACTACCAACAATTAAACTTGATGGTAAAGATACACAACTTGGAAGTTTCGTAGGATATAAAGTTTACGGAGTTAACGCTGAAACAGAACATCCTGAAGAAGCAATGAAACTTGCAGAATTCTTAGCAAATGAGCAATCACAAGAAAAAAGATTTGCACAAAGATCACTTGGACCTTCTAATAAGAAAGTTGCAGAATCTAAAGCAGTTAAAGACAACATAGCTCTTAACGCTTTAGGATTACAAGCAGAATTCGCTCACTCACAAAGAGACGTTACAGGAGCATACTGGGGGCCAGCAGAGGCTTTCGGTACTGAGATTGTAAATGGTAATACCAGCGATATCAAAGCATTGCTTGATGAGATGGTTGCACAAATTACTGAATAAGATACAAGAAAGGGGCAGAAAATGCCCCTTTGATTATAAGAGGTGACAAATATGAATATATTAGAAAGATTAAAATATGGGTTAAAAAACGGAGATAATATTACACGTTTGTCTTATTTAGTGATGGGAGCAGGATCTTTTTTAAGAAAGCAATACCATCGTGGTATCGCTTTTGTTTCGATTCAAATCATAGCAATAGTATACTTCATCAGTTCAGGATTCAGTAGAATCAAAGGTTTAAGAACTTTAGGAACTGTTGCTGCAGGACGTGTATTTGATGAAGATAGAGGTATCTACATTAATACAAAAGGTGATAACTCAATGCTATTTCTACTCTTTGGAGTATTGGCGGTTATACTTCTAGTTGTTTTTCTATACTTGTATTACTTAAATATTGAAAATTCAATACACAATCAAGAATTACAAGAAGAAGGTAAACCTTTAAAGACATTAAAAGAAGATGTAAGTGATTTATTAGATGGGAAATTTCATATAACAGTATTAAGTATTCCATCACTACTTACGGTAGCATTTACAGTCTTACCTTTAATATTTATGATTTTAATTGCTTTTACTAACTTTGATAAAGCACACCAACCTCCAGGTACAATGTTTACATGGGTAGGGTTTGAAAACTTTAGAGTCATGTTTTATGAAAGCAAGATTATATCAGGAACATTCTTTGCACTTTTAAAATGGACGTTCATTTGGGCATTTTTTGCAACATTCTTAAACTATATTCTAGGGATGCTATTAGCAATGTTAATAAATGCAAAACCAATTAAAATGAAAAAAATGTGGAGAACTATATTTGTAATTACTATTGCGATACCACAATTTGTAAGTTTATTATTGATGTCAAAATTATTAGCAGATCAAGGAACTATAAACCAAATATTAATTAAGTTAGGACATACAGCAATTCCTTTTCTATCTAATCCAACGATAGCTAAGATAACACTTATTACTGTTAACTTATGGGTTGGTATACCTTATACAATGCTAATAACATCAGGAATATTAATGAACATTCCTCAAGATATGTATGAGAGTGCGAAAATCGATGGAGCAACACCTTTAGTTCAGTTTACTAAAATAACCTTGCCCTATATGTTATCAGTTACAGCACCTTATCTTATTACACAGTTTGTAGGTAACTTTAATAACTTTAACGTAATTTATCTTTTAACAGGTGGTGGTCCATTGACTTTAAAATATCACAAAGCAGGACATACTGACTTACTTGTTACATGGCTTTATAAGCTGACTGTTGATGAGAAAAATTATGCTTTAGCATCAACCTTAGGGATTGTAATATTTGCGATCAGTGCAACACTATCCTTAATTGTATTTAGAAAAGTAACGCAAGGTAATAAAGAAGGAGAGTTCCAATGATGAAAACAAAAAGAAGAATATTTAGTGTAATCGGTCATAGCTTTCTTTCCCTATTATCCTTTGTCTGGTTATTGCCAGTAGCATGGCTTATTTTACAATCCTTTAGGGGTGAAGGTGGAGCATTTACCAACTATATCATTCCTAAAACATTTACTTTGGATAACTATATTCTGTTATTTACAGATACAAAATTATTCAACTTTCCAAGATGGTTTATGAATACTTTGTTTGTAGCGGTAATATCAACAGTTATTACAACAGTGATTGTACTACTTACAAGTTATGCATTCTCAAGACTTAGATTTAAACTTAGAAAACCAATGATGAACCTTATCTTAGTATTGGGTATGTTTCCAGGATTTATGTCTATGACAGCAATCTATCATATTATTAAAGCAATGGGACTTGCACAAAGTCTATGGGCTTTAGTTCTTGTGTATTCAGGCGGGGCAGCAATGGGATACTATATTTCTAAAGGTT
>JAAYGI010000003.1 GCA_012727815.1 Erysipelothrix sp. | reverse complement strand
TGTTTCAAATTTATTTTGGTATACGAATTCAAATTTTAAACTCTTAAAGTTTGCTTCAGCTACTGCGTTATCATAAGGAGTCCCTTTGTGACTTAATGAGCGCTTAATATCAAAGGTTGATAAGAGTGCTTCAATCTGTTCGTTTATAAATTCTTTTCCTCTGTCGGTATGGAATAAACCAACTAGAGCGAGATCATGCTTTATACTACTGAATGCTTTATAGACAAGTTGTGCATTTTTATTAGGACCCACGCTATAACCTATGATTTCACGGTTATACAAATCCATGATAGTACAGATATAATGCCAGCGATTACCAACGCGTACATATGTAAGGTCACTTACGATCGCTTCTAATACATCACGACCATTGAATTCTCGATCCAATTCATTGCCAACTTCTGATTCGTTTACCTCAGTCTTATGTACCCTGTATTGAGCCTTTGTATAGGTTGATACAAGCCCTTCTTCAGCCATAATTCTTGCAATTCGTCTTCTAGATACCGTATATCCTTTTTCTTCTAGCTTGGCTTTAATTCTACGTGTTCCGTATGTTTTTTTGTTATCTCTGAAGATGTTCTTGACCTCTTCAGTCAGTGGATCTTTATCCTCAACTTTTTCTTTAAAGTTATAATAGTTCGATCGGCTAATATTTAAAATCTTACACATAGCGCTGATTGGATATTTATCTTTGTTTTGTCTAATTATTTTGACTTTCGTCCCATAATCAGCGCTGCTTGCTTTAAAATATCATTTTCCATTTCGAGCTGCTGATTACGTTTTCGAAGTTCAATCAATTCTTTTTCTTCTGGTGTTCGATTATCTTTTTCTTTGAATGAGCCTGATGATTCATGTTGTGCAATCCAACGATTTAGAGTTACTGCATGTAAATCATATTCTCTTAAAATTTCTGATTTCTTTTTTCCGCTTAAATATAAATTAACAATTTGAGTTTTAAATTCTTCAGTAAATGTTCTACGAGGTCTTCTTGACATAATGGATTCCTACTTTCTTTAATTACATCTTATCAAACAAATTTGTTTATCGCGATATAACTAATTTATTTGTCCATTAAATTGTAGCCTATCCACATTTCCTTCACCTCGTGCATATTATAGTAAATTTTATTTAAGTAACAAGCTATTATTTCTTAAGGTTTTCTTAAGATATATTCAACTGTATATTATACCATTTATATACCTTGAGGTTTAATGACATGATTTCATTTATTAAGACAAAAAAACTAAGGATTTATTCCTTAGTTTTTTCGTATACTTTATGCCTGTTCAAACTGAGCATTATATAGTTCTGAATAGAAACCACCCAATGCAAGCAGTTGGTCGTGTGTTCCTTTTTCAACAATTTCACCATGATTCATAACTAGAATCTTATCAGCATTTTTAATTGTTGAAAGTCTGTGTGCAATAACAAATGATGTTCTACCTGAACTTAATTTGTCCATCGCATCTTGAATCAGTCTTTCAGTACGCGTATCAACAGAACTTGTTGCTTCATCTAATATTAAGATTGGAGCATTCTGAATGATAGCACGAGCTATTGTAATTAATTGTTTTTGTCCCTCTGATAGACCTTCTTTATCATCTAAGATAGTGTCATATCCATCAGGAAGGGTATTGATGAAGTGATCTAGGTTTGCCATTTTACATGCTTCTATGATTTCTTCATCTGTGATTCCTTTTTGATTGTATATGATGTTCTCTTTAATAGAACCCTCAAATATCCAAGTATCTTGAAGTACCATTGAGAATTGTTTTCTAACATCGTTACGAGGTACATCATGTGTTGATACACCATCAATTAAGATATCTCCTTGATCAACATCATAGAAACGCATCAATAGGTTAACAAGGGTTGTCTTACCTGCTCCTGTTGGTCCTACAATGGCTACCTTCTCACCTTTTTGAACTGTATCTGAGAAGTCAGTAATTACAGGTTTTTCAGGATTATAACCAAATGTTACGTTCTTGAACTCTACATTTCCTTGAACATTGTTAAGTCTTTCTTTGAGATGATCTTGTGATGGTTCTTCTTTTTCTCCTAAGAATTCAAAGACTCTTTCACCTGCAGCTGCTGCACTTTGTAAACCATTTGCTGCTTGTGCGATTTGTGATAAGGGTTGTGTAAATAATCTTATATATGTCATGAATGCTACGATAACACCAAAACTAATATCTCCACGCATTGCAAGTGCAGCACCTGTTATCGATACAGTTACATAACCAAAGTTACCAATAAATTGCATTAATGGCATCATCAATCCTGATAAGAATTGTGATTTCCAAGCATTGTTTCTTAGCTCACCATTGATTCTACTGAATACTTCTTTAGTTTCTTTACCGGCATTGTATGCCTTAATAACATTATGTCCTGAGTATAATTCTTCTATATGTCCATTAAGTTCACCCAATGATTCTTGTTGTAAAACGAAGTATTTCTGAGACTTACTAATAATAAAGAACATCAGTGCAAAACCAATTAAGGTAGATAATACTGCAACAAGTGCAAGTATCCATGAGTTATATATCATCATTGCCAATGTTCCTAAAAACATTGTTGTTGCTGTTACAAGTGATGTAATACTTTGATTCATTGTTTGACCAATCGTATCAACATCATTTGTAATTCTACTTAAAACATCTCCATAGCTTACACTATCGAAATATTTAATAGGTAGTCTATTTATTTTATCATTAATATCTGTTCTCATTTTTTTAGATATTTTCTGGGTAATACCTGACATTACAAATGATTGAACGAAGTTTATAATGAATGACAATCCATAAAATGCGATCAATACAAATGCAATACGTGTTACTGCTTCCTTATCAATGACTCCAAGAACTGGAACACCCTCTACAAGTGCTGGCAATCCTTTAGCAATTTCATTGGTCATATCTTTAAGTTTGTCTGGTCCAATAACCTGAAGTGTTGTTCCTATCATACTTGCAATCAATGTAAGGATGATAACTGGTATGTATTTGTGAATATATTTAATCAACTGAACCCAAGTTTCTTTAAACTTAGTAGGTTTTTGATTTGGTATTTTTCTCCTACTCATACTAGAGTTCCTCCTTGTTGAATTGTGAATGTGCTATTTCTTGATAAACTGTACATGTTTTTAATAATTCTTCGTGTGTTCCCTGACCTACAATTTTACCTGAGTCAAGAACTACAATCTTATCTGCATCCATAATTGTTCCAATTCTTTGGGCTACAATCATTGATGTTACACCTTTTGTTTTCTCTTTTAACACAGTTCTAAGAACACGATCTGTCTTGTAATCCAGTGCTGAAAAACTATCATCAAATATAAATATTTCTGGTTTTCTATTGATTGCTCGTGCAATTGATAGACGTTGTTTTTGTCCACCAGAGATATTTTTTCCACCACGTGCTATATCTGATTCATATTGCTCAGGCATATTCTCAACGAAGTCTTTACCTTGTGCAATCTCTATAGATTCTTTTATATCATCTAATGTTGACTCATAAGAACCCTCACCGAAATTAACATTTGATTCAACTGTTCCACTGAATAGTACAGCTGTTTGTGGTACATATCCAATCTTGTTATATAAAGCATTTAAATCATAATCTTTAACATCAACACCATCAATAAGGACTTGACCTACTGTTGCATCAAAAAATCTTGGTACAAGGTTGATGAGGGTACTTTTACCACTACCGGTTGACCCAATAAATGCGATTGTCTCTCCTTGGTTAACAGTAAAACTAATGTCATCAAGGACATAATCACTTGCATCAGGATACTTGAAGCTTACATTTTTAAACTCAACATGTCCTGATAAATTTTCTAATCCTTCATTAACATCTCCACTTACAATTAGTGGAACACTGTCCAATACTTCTCTTATTCTTTGAGCAGAAACATTAGCTCTTGGAAGCATAATAAAGATAACAACAAGCATCATAAATGACATGATAACTTGCATAGCATATGAGGAGAATACAACCATATTAGAGAATAATGTTAGGCTATCCATTGGTGCCGCTTCATTAATTAGTATTGCTCCAATCCAGAATATAGCAAGAGTCACTGAACTCATTATTAATGATATAAATGGCATCATTAAAGACATTGCTCTACTTGTAAATAACTGTGTTTGAGTTAGATCTTCATTTACTTTTTCAAACTTTTCATTCTGATAATCTTCAGCATTATAAGCTCTTACGACTCTAAGTCCTTGTAAGTTTTCTCGTGCTACTTTGTTAATATTATCAGTTAGTTTTTGCATTTTCTTGAATTTTGGTAATGTGAATAACATTGTTAGTGATGTTACCACAACAAGTACTACAACGGCAACAAGTGTTGCAAGAGACCATTCGATCCCTTTATCGTATATTTTACTGATTGCCCATATTGCCATTATTGGTGCTTTTATCATCATTTGAAGTCCCATTGTAATAACCATTTGTACTTGGTTAACATCATTAGTTGTTCTTGTTATCAAACTTGCTGTTGAGAAATTTGATAGTTCTTGCATAGAGAATGCATCAACTTGATTGAATACTTTATCTCTTAAAGTAGCTCCAAATGTAGATGCTACACTGGATGCAAAATATCCAACAATCACGGCAGTTGTAACACTACCCAGCACCGTTAATAACATGAGTCCACCTTGTTGTAAGATTTCTTTCATTTCACTTCCTGGTGTCTGTACTAATATTGTTACCTGAGACATATAGTCTGGTAATTTTAAATCTAGATATACCTGTAATACAACAAATACTACTGATATACCAATCATTATCCATTCTTTTGTTTTCAAATTCTTGAATAATTTTATCATAATTTAACCTCTTTTCTCTTTATGAGTTCTTTCTAAATCATTTCATTAATAAGCGTTACGAATCAGATGTTGTAGATCCTAATTTACCCACAATCCTTACGAAATTCACAGCATCTACTTCGCCTAAATCTTCTAATGTTTTTGCTAAAGAAGAAATAACTTTTTCCAAAGAAACTTCCGCATAATCAATACCTTTTTCAGTTAGATGAATCGCAATCTTTCGTTTGTCTTTTTGGTCCTGTTCTCGTTTAATAAGACCTTTCTTTTCCATATTATTAAGCATCACCGCAACACGTGCTGATGATATTTCCATAGCATCAGATATATCTCCAGGCGACACTAAAGTACCGTGGTGATGAATATAAAATATCGCAAATATTTCTCCTCTTGTAGATTTTTCAAATATACGATTAGGTCCAATTTTACGAGTTTCATGGCCTTTTTCTAGTAGTTCTTTAGCCAACTCAATATAATCCATGTATACACATCCTTCCCTTACTTATTATGTGCCACACTTACCATAGGCATGAATATAAGTTTATATCTTTTAAACTGTTATAATACAAATAGATAGTTTTTAAGCCTTTTAATGATAAAAGACCATGTTAATCATAAAAGTACCTAACACTGTTACATAATATATAAATCTTGATATAATGTCAATGAATAGACCTATAATTTCATTCAATACTCACAGAGAAAAACATGTAAGCAATTTCATTTTTTGATGTGAAAAGCACTTATATTATGGTATAATTATTGTTAGTGAAGGAGTGATTTATTTTGAAGATTTCAAAGATATTTAACAACAATTGTGTTGCTACTCTTACCGATGATGTAGAATATATTATCACAGGTAAAGGGATTGGTTTTCAAAAGAAAATTGGCGATATTATTGATGAAAATAACATAGAAAAAAAGTTTTCTATCATTGACGATAACTTATCTGACTTTGAATCACTGTTAAGTAAAGTATCCGTTGACTATTTTGAATCTACACGTGCAATTGTTGAGTATGCATTTCATAAATTCGATATGAAGCTGAATGATGCAATAAACATTACACTAACAGACCATATATCTTATGCAATTCAAAGAGCGAAAGAAGGAATTGAAATGCCTGGAATCTTTAATGATGACCTTGCAATGTTTTATCCGACTGAATATTCTGTTGCACAATGGAGTCTTGCTTTCTTAAATGCCAAGTATGACGTTGATTTACCAAATGATGAGATTGGATACATTGCAATACATGTTGTTAACTCTCGTGAAGGTAACCAATCACATATGGCTCAAAATATGATTTACTTCCTAAAAGAAGTTATTAACATTATATCTAAAGATTTAGAAGTTGAAATTGATCAAAGTTCTATGGAATATAAAAGACTGACAACTCATTTAAAATACCTTGCACATAGAGTATTTGGTGGCGTTAGTGATTTAGATAATGCAAGTGATGGTGAAATGAATCAGATCTTAAGTGCTAAACTTTCTAAGTATACAGATACTGTAGTTAAGATAGCTTCATTCATTGATCAACGCTTTGATTACGCAATATCTTTAGATGAAAGAATGTACCTTTCAATCCATATTTATCAAATAATGCAATCAATTAATCGAAATAAATAATTATCAAATATAAAGATACACTTGATAAGATTCCATTTTGGAAATCTAACAGTGTATCTTTTTTTATATTATTCTTGCTTCAGTTTCTTTATATTCACCTTGTGAATATTCACCAAAAATTCACAAAGAAATGAGTATATAAGGTGCAATTGGATCCTCTCTACGATAAAATAATAGTATAAAAGATACATATGAAAGGGGCATTGAAACTCGTATCACAGCTTACCATTATATATAGCTACACATAGAATAAATCTAAAAGGAGATTATATGTCAGACAAATTAAATAACTTAAAAGATAAAGTAGTTGGAGAAGCAAAAGAAGGCGCTGGAAAAGTTACTGGAGATAAAGAGTTAGAAGCAAAAGGTAAAGCACAATCATTATTTGGTGAACTTAAAGATAAAGCAAGTGATGCTGTTGAAGTGATTGAGGACAAAGCCGGTGACGTTTTCGATAAAGCAAAAGAAAAAGCATTGGACTTAAAAGACAATGTTGGTGACTTTGTAGAAGACACAAAAAATAAATTCGATAAAAAACAATAATGATACTTATTATCTGCTAAGTAGATAATATCAATCATTTAATAGAAGGCTGACTGAGTACATACTCAGTCAGTTTTATGTTTCTATAATACAATTTCCTTTCTATAATATATATAGCTTAATAAAACACAATCCAACCAAAACCATTTTTATCCATCAAGACATGAAAAAACACACCCCGAAGGGTGTGTTTTAAGTTATATCTAAATAATAATTAGATTAATTTTTTCATTTCATCAGCAACGAATTGTACTTCAGTACCTACGATTACTTGAACGTTTTTACCACCTGGGTTCATAACGCCAACTGCACCTGATGACTTGATTTTATTTTCATTTACAACTGATGTGTCGTTTAATGTTAAACGAAGTCTTGTTGTACAGTAGTCTAGAGTATCAACGTTTTCTTTACCGCCAAGACCAGCTAAGATTCCTGATGCCATTGAAGCAAATTTTGAATCTGAGTCTGCTGCTGTATATTCAACGTCTTCTAGTTTTTCACGACCTGGTGTTTTAAGATCGAATTTTTTAATTAAGAATGTAAATAGTACGAGGTATAATGCAAAGTATGCAAGACCTAATACGATTAACATTAATGGTTTGTTAGCCATTGGTAAACGTGAACTTAAGAAGAAGTCTACGAAACCTGCACTAAATGTAAATCCTGCTGTCCATTGGAAAGTAGATGCAATGAATAGTGAAATACCTGTTAATACCGCGTGAGCGAAGTATAGAGCTGGTGCTGCGAACATGAATGCGAATTCTAGAGGTTCTGTGATACCTGTGAAGAATGAAGCAAATCCTGCTGCTAACATTAGTGATCCAACAACTTTTTTGTTTTCTGGTTTAGCTGCATTGTACATTGCAAGAGCTGCACCTGGTAGACCAAACATCATAACTGGGAAGAAACCTGCTTGGTACATTCCTGTTACACCTTTAATAGCGTTTGCTGCACCTTCTGCTGTTCCCCAGAACATTCCGATATCGTTGATATCAATTGTATCAAACCAGAATACTGAGTTTAATGCGTGGTGTAATCCTGTTGGAATTAATAATCTGTTGAAGAAACCGAATAGTCCTGCTCCAACTGCACCTAATCCTGATAATGTTGTACCAAATGCTACTAATACATCATAAATTACTGGCCAAACGTATAGTAATCCACCTGAGATAACAAGCATTGCAACTGCTGTCATAATAGGTGCTGCGCGTTTACCACTAAAGAATGATAATGCTGAAGGTAGTTTTACTTGTGAGAATTTGTTGTACATTACTGCACCAACAATCCCTGATAAAATACCGATAAATGCGTTGTTGATTTTTCCAAATGCCGCTGGAACCTCTGTAAGATCAACTTTTGTAAGCATTGCTACTGCAGATGGCGCTAAGATTGTTGTAACCATTAAGAAAGCTACTAATCCACTTAGTGATGCTGCTCCGTCTTTATCTTTTGAAAGACCGTATGCGATACCTACCGCAAAGATAATTGGTAATTGGTCAATGATTGATGATCCTGATTTAATTAATAAAGCAGCGATCGCACTGTTTGCACCCCAACCTGTTGGGTCAATCCAGTAACCGATTCCCATTAAGATACCTGCTGCTGGTAATACCGCAACTGGTAACATAAGTGATCTACCTAATTTTTGTAGATGTTTCATCATAATATATTCCTCCTATATGATGCTAAGATACGTTAGAGAAAAATAAAAGACCTACAAATATAGCATTAGTGCTAAATATTTGTAAGTCTTGCCTTCTTCAGTAACAATCTTATCTCACCCATAATATACCATATTGACTTCACAGGGTCAACACATTGCGACTTCATAGCATTTGAAATTGTTAAAATAAACAATATAACACAAATGATATAGAATCTATAAACCTACTATTTAAAAGGTTTTATGAGTGTATTTTTAAATATAATTACAAATTGTTGTAATCTTGCTTTATATGTTAAGCATCACATAAGTCACATCATTTGTTTCTTAAATGTAGTCTTCTGTATCTAAAGGAAGCCCTTTTTGCTTCAATCTCGCCTCGATAATATCTTTAACAATTGAATAAAGTAATGCAAATAATGGCACTCCTATAAGAAGACCAATGAATCCTAGTAAGTTACCAAATACCAATAATGAGAATAAAATCCAAAGTGGAGATATCCCTAAAGATCTACCTAGGATACGTGGTCCAATGATATTCCCATCAATCTGTTGGATAATAATTGATAGAATCAAATATAGAATTGCCTTCTTTGCTGATACAAAGAATACAATAAAAAATGATGGGATCAATCCTAACAGAGGACCAAAGAACGGTATAATGTTTGTCACTGTTACAATGAACCAGATTAAGAAAGCATAAGGAATGTTAAATATTAACATTACAGCTAGGTTTAACAGTCCTACAATTCCAGCATCTAACATTTGGCCACCAAGGTAATCTCCAAATATAGTATCGAATCTATGAACAAGAACGTATATTCTATCCTTGACGCTAGATGTTGTAGTTGCATTAATAATCTTTTTTGCAAGACCTTTTAATTTCTCTTGATCAATCAGTACATATACAGAAATAATAACGCCTAGAACTAAATTTGTAATACTTGTAAATATTGCACTCGTAAATGTTGCAATTTGGGGTAACAAGCCTGTTACATAAGTAAGAAGATTATCTGTTGCTTTTTTCCAGTTACTTAATATCAGGTCTTTATAATGATCCGATATGCTGAATTTCTCAGTAATATCTGTAACAAACTTACTCAATTCTTCTATATATTTTGGTATATCGGTCGCAAGTCCAATAATAGATGCAATGAATTGTGGAAAGATAAAGTTCATAAATAATAAGATTGCAATAATAACACTAAGGTAGGTTAAGACAATTCCTATGAATTTTACTTTTCCTTTGGATAGTTTTGTTTTAGATTCTAAAAGTTTTACATATTTTTTTAATATAAAATTCAAAAGATACGCCAGAACAAAACCTACCGTGATGGGAGTGAAGACAGACATTAACTGACCCAACATTCCTTTAAACCCATTGAATTGAGACATAATCATATATGCCCCCATACTTATTGATATTACAATAATACTGTATGCTGCAATTGTGTTATATTTTTCACTCCATTTTATCTTCATAGTGACTCCTTAAATCTTGTATTGTATTAGTATTGTAACAAAAAAACAACAATTAATGTTGTTTTTTGTCCTGGAACATATTACATTCCCTTTAATCATAAAAACTACAAACAAATGTCTGTAGTCTATTTTAATATTAAATATTACTTGTCTTTAACTGTATCTCTTAGAACACTAAAGAAATAGAATAGCCCAACTGTTAGAACAATATGTGCAATTCCTGACATACCACTAATTGATGCATCTAACCCTTTAGGAACAACAGTAAGATGTACGTCTGTGATTCCTCTCATTAGCATAAATGCAATCGTTAGAACAACACCCACATTATAAGAAATAAAGAATTTATTAAATTTCTTATGTTCTGTAATCTTAAGTGTTTGTTCAAATAGACTCACAATTAAGAAGAAGAACATTCCTAGAATTAATGTATGTGTATGTAGTACAGATAAAACTGTATCACCTGTAAAGTTTAATATGTTTGTATATTCTCTATAGAATAGTCCAAAGAATAAACCTAATATCATATAAACAAATGCTGTATTAATTAATTTTTTCATAATCTCACGCTCCTATGTAACTGTATGTTAATCTATGTGATTACACAAGTTTTTGACTGTATCATCCGCTTTTAAACAATAACTTATGATTTTCGGGTAATTCTATATTAGAATTTGAAATGATACTTAAAATATCATGAACATTAAACATTGGTGTACTTTATTTATGTTTCTCGATATCAAGTATAAACTTAGTACTTTTAAGATCAAAAAAGGTTTCTCGAATTCCGTAATGATGCAAAATCGCATTTACTAAATTCGAAAAACCTTATATCAATTATTCAAAGATTATTTTACACTCTAGATAATAGGACAACACTTTCAATATGTTTCGAGTTGCCTTGATAGCTATCAAAACTGCGTTCTCAACCCCTATGGTTAAGGGGAACGTACCCACACTCGTAGTTGGAAACATATCCAACATTGGCTCTCGTTTGTGGGAAGATATCAACGGTTTTGTCTGTTCGTGAGAACATATCAACTCAAATCATTTCATGGTTAATCCCTTATCAATGGCTTC
>JAAYGI010000023.1 GCA_012727815.1 Erysipelothrix sp. | reverse complement strand
TTTTTACAAGAAAATGAACACTTACAAATGACTTAATGATTTATTTTGAAAAAGTGGACAGGTTGCTATTGCAATTTGGGATAAAAAAACACACCCGATTGTGTAAAATAGGTGTGGGTGTAAACGGGAGTTTGACACATCAAGAATACAACAATAATCATTAGTCCACTTAACAGTGGATTTTTTCATGTGTATTTGTCAAATATTTAGTTTAAATCTATAGTAATATATAGTATTGTGTGGTATAATATATACAGAGGTGATTGCATGAGAGTTACAACATCTAAATCAAAGAATTCAGAATCTTTTTACATTACACATTCTTACATTAATCATGAAGGAAAAAGTACTTCAAAGATTTTTAAAAGACTTGGAACCTTGGCTGATCTTTCTAAGAAATTAAATACTGATCGCGATGGTGTCATGGCCTGGGCAAAAGAACAAGCTAAAATTGAAACTGATAAGTATAATGCGGAAAGAGAAACAATCAGAGTTCCCCTTTCTCCGATTAGAAAAATCGATAAGGATAAAGACAGAACTTTTAATGTCGGTTATCTATTTTTACAATCGACCCTTTCGGATTTAAGAGTCGACAACATTACGCGAAACATTAAGTCACGATACACATATGAATACAACCTTGAATCGATTTTGAAAGATCTCATATACTCTAGAATTTTGAAACCTTCTAGTAAACGAAGCAGTTATAATTTTGCGCAAACTTTATTAGAAAAACCGAAGTATGAATTACATGATGTATACCGAGCCCTTTCTATACTTTCACAAGAGTCAGACTACATTCAGTCAGAGATTTATAAAAACAGTAATTTCATCAGTAAACGCAATACGGAAGTGCTTTACTACGATTGTACAAACTACTACTTTGAGATCGAGCAAGAAGATGACTTTAAGAAATATGGTAAAAGCAAAGAGAATCGTCCCAATCCAATCGTCGGCATGGGATTATTTATGGACGCTGATGGGATGCCACTTGGCTTTCATATGTATCCTGGAAACCAGAATGAACAAATCACGCTAAGACCGCTGGAAGAAAAAATCATCCGAGACTTTGGTGTATCTAAGTTTGTCTTAAGTACAGATGGTGGTCTTGGCTCCAAATCAAATAAACAGTTTAATACAGCAGGTGGAAGAGGTTATGTGGTAACACAGTCTTTAAAGAAACTTAAAAAGGATGATAAAGAAATAGCCCTCAAACCAACGCAATGGCGCGCAATTGGCAGCAAGAAGTTTATCAACCTTGATGAACTTGATGAAACAGACCCAGTGATATTCGAAACGATTTACTATAAAGAAATCCCCTTAGATTCAAAGAATTTATCCGAGAACTTAATCGTTACTTATTCACCCAAATATAAAAATTATCTACGAACCATAAGAAGCCGACAAATCGAACGTGCTCATAATGCGATTCGTAAAGATGGACAACTCAAAAAACAAAGGAAAAACCCGAATGATCCAGCACGATTTTTCGTTGAAACAGCCATTACTGATTCTGGAGAAGTTGCCAGTAAAAAACATTATCAAGTAGACCCATCGATCATCGATGAAGAAGCAAAGTATGATGGATTCTACGCTGTGGTCACAAACTTAGATGATAGCGTAGAAGATGTCATCAAAGTAAATAAATATCGTTGGAAAATAGAAGAATGTTTTAGAATTATGAAAACAGAATTCGAAGCAAGACCTGTATATCTATCAAGAGAAGATCGAATCAATGCCCACTTTCTGACATGTTTCTTAGCGCTCGTTGTCTATAGGCACTTAGAATTCAAATTAAACGTCACAGCGAAAAAGAAGAACTTAGATATTAATATAAGTATTGATCAAATCATCAGCACATTAAAAAATATGAATACAACTCTCATAGATTCACATGGCTACATCCCAGCATATACAAGAACAGAGCTCACAAATTTACTTCATGATACATTTGGTTTTAACACAGATTATGAGATTATGAGGAAGTCTACGATGCGAAACATTATCATAAAATCAAAAGAAAAATAAATTACTATACTTCGCTACATAAGAAAAAGTTCAAGTTACGCACTTAATAGAGGCATAGCTTGAACTTTTATTGTCTATAGCTGTCAAAGTCAGGATTATAACACAGTTTGGGCTGTTTCTATATTTTGGTTCCATTTAACATATTTACACAATTTTATTGAAAAAGTTTCAAAAGAAAAACCAAACAGTTTGATGTGTTTGGTCTATTTTAGGTTTTCAATCTTGTATTGATCCAAGGTGATGTTTGTTTTATTTAAGTATGAAGCCAGTGTTT
>JAAYGI010000022.1 GCA_012727815.1 Erysipelothrix sp. | reverse complement strand
CGTGTGGGATATCGTATTCTAGTTCAACTTGATTTAATTC
The DNA here is from genome assembly GCA_012727815.1 of Erysipelothrix sp. GTDB lineage: Bacteria > Bacillota_I > Bacilli_A > Erysipelotrichales > Erysipelotrichaceae > Erysipelothrix. Next base: position 1,687 of record JAAYGI010000022.1, on the reverse strand, counting down.
ATTAATTAAACTTATTCTTTCATCTTGTTCTTGTTCAGTTGGAAGTTTTACTCCTGTTAGTAGTTCATAACACTTTTTATCATATTCATTTGCTTTATTGTTGATGTACCATTGTACATATTGTTCATCTTCTTGTAATATATCTAACATCTTTTTACCTTTGTATTTACCAAATGAGAATGACCACTTGATAGCATCTTCTTGTGTAGCATCCTTTGTTTGAGTTAGACTTGCAGCATCATCATCCTCAGTTGCTAACCCTAGTGCCATTAATAATGAGTATCTTCTGCAATATGTAAGACTAGAACCATACTCTTGAACTGGGTTCTTAATTCCTTGTAATACTGCATCTACTATTTGACATCCTCTATGTTTTTCTTCTTTACCATTCTTTTCAATGTATGTTATTATGTAGTCTTTTTGATTTATTTCGCTTGTTTCTACTTCTTGCCAATATCTGATACCATTTTCTTCACAATATTTGTTTATATCTGCTAATTCAGTATATTTATAACCATACCCTTCAGTTTTCTTTGCTATTGTACTTTTCATTATTCCACCTCTAATCTATATTCTTTAAATTGTATTGTTCTACCTCTTTTATTTTTCTTTTGAATCCATTTATCAGTTATTTTGTATCCTTCTTTTCTCAATTCATAAATAGAATGTTGTAAGTCTACTATTTGTAATTTTATGTAACATTCAAAGCTATTGATTGTAGAATAATTTGTTAAATAGTTTAAAATTTCTTCTTTTTGTGACATTTTGTCTAACCTCCTTTTCTTTTCTACACTCTTGATATGTTCCTTTAAACACTCTTTTAATTGAACTTCCCCTAAATGTTTCGCTTTCGTAATAAAGTATGTGTGTGTTTAATCCTTCAGGCTCTTTACTTCTTTCAATAAAATATCTTGATTTTATTTTCATTGGTTTCTTAATTAATTTCATCCTCTAACTCCTTAATAATTATTCCTATATCAGTTATTGTTTCATCAATAGTTGAATTGTTAAGTAAGTATTCTTTCAAGTTATCTTTTATTAAATTTATTGCTGTATTGTAATATTCTATTTTTTCTTGATCCTTCTCGTATTCTTCTCTATCCACCTTGATATAATCAGGGATGTTAAAATCTTCTCCATAATCTATCATTTGTTTATCTCCTTTTTTAACTTATCTTTAAATTCTAATTTCTTATCTATGTAAGCATAATGACCACAATGATTACATAATAATTTTCCTATTCTTGGGCTTATAACTAACACATGTCCGCATTTGCAAGTAACTTTAAACTGGTTATAATATTCAACCATTTTGTCAGTTTCACTCATTGGTACACCATTTCTAAAGAATTTCATATATTACTAACAAAATTTATCTCTTTTGGCTCATATTTAATTAATAATCGATTAATAATATCTTGTTTATAATGTTCCAAGTCATTACGAGTTAAATTTTCCCCTTTTTCTTTAGCTACACTGACCAAATATTCAATATCTAAACATCTACCATAATGTTCATCATATTGGTTCATTCCCATCCATTTATGACATAATTTACATTGAACAAAGTATTTCTCATTTGCTAATTGTCTTTTTTGTTCTCTTGTTAATAACCCTTTTATAAATGTATGAGGTTTTGGTGGTGTATCAGGAAATTCTTTTACGTATTTTTTTATGTGGTCTATTG
>JAAYGI010000021.1 GCA_012727815.1 Erysipelothrix sp. | reverse complement strand
TCCTTAGAATCACTTGTAATAAAAGAACTCAATGACTTAATGCTCATTGATACTCGATTTGAAATATTAATAAAAGACAAAGACTATATGGACGACGGATGTGATGATATTAAGTTCATGGTAAGTTTTAATAAAGGTATGCAACTTGAAGTTTTATCCGAAGTCGCTAGTGGAGGCGAATTGTCACGCTTAATGTTGGGACTTAAGGTTATCTTTGCAAACTCACAAGATAAACCTACTTTGATATTTGACGAAATAGATACCGGAGTAAGTGGTAAGGTAGCTTTAAAGATAGCAGAAAAAATGAAAGAAATCTCTTCGAAATTACAAGTCATTTCGATCACGCACCTGCCATCAGTTGCAGCTTATGCAAGTGCACATTATCTTATTTCAAAAGAAGTCCTTGAAAATAATACCATTACTAAAGTACATAAAATAGATACTAGAAAAAGGCTCGAACAACTGGCATTAATGATGACAGGCCATGCCGATAAAGACGCTTTAAAAGTAGCACAAAGAATATTAGATAAAGGGGTGTAGTAATTGTCAGTACGTATCATATTTCATATAGATATTAACTCGTTTTTCGCAAGCGCACATATCGCTAAAGATCCATCCTTGAAAGGTGAAGCAGTTGTTGTATGCCACCATGTTAAAGGAAACGTCATCACATCTGCTTCTTATGAAGCAAGATACCATGGTATTGAAACAGCCATGATACTATCTGAAGCACGTAAATTATATCCAGCAGTAAAACCAGTCTTTGTTGATTTTGAACTCTATACAGAACTGTCTGAGAAGTTTTATGACCTAATCAGTACTTATTCTACCGAAATAGAGCAAGCTTCAGTAGATGAGGTTTATGTTGATCTCACAGATAAAATAAAAGAGTATGCTCAACCCTTAGATCTGGCAACAGAAATACAAAAAAGAATGTTAGATGAACTTTCACTGCCTGTAAATATTGGAATCGCTCCCAATAAATTTTTAGCTAAAATGGCATCTGACATGAACAAACCCTTAGGAATTACTGTTCTAAGGAAAAGGGAAGTCCAAAGTAAATTATGGCCATTACCCATCGAAGAGATGTTTGGTATTGGTAGGAAAACTGTTCCCAGGCTTCATGAAATAGATGTCTTTACTATTGGAGACTTAGTAAAGCAACCCTTTGAAAAAGTTAAGGCAGTCCTTGCTAATCGTGCCCAGTATTTCGTCGATCTAGCCAATGGTATTGGTTCTAATGATATTGATACTAATACCACTGCAAAGTCTATAGGACAATCACAAACTTTTACAAAAGCAATCCACGAAATAGAAGAGGTTAAATCTGAAATACTTCATGATATTGAAACCTTATCAAGGCGGGCTAGACAAGATTTTGTTAAAGGTAAAACAATTCAGTTTTCAATAGGTTTTGAAAATAAAGAAACTTCAGCCCGATCACGTACTTTAGACTATTATATAAATGATACAAAGGAAATATTTGAACGCGTTATGCTATTGTTTGGTGAATTTGAAAACCAGGACTATGGTGGCGTTACTTTTATTTCTACAACACTTACTAATTTAAAAGACATTAGAGAAATAGAAGAACAACTGGATCTATTTAAAGCTGACATTCAAAATGATGAAGCTTTAAAATTAGAGGACTTAGAAGTTCTAAGAAGATATCCAAAGATGGAAATGAAATTACATGCTTATAAAGCAAACGTTAAAGATTGATGAAAAGGAGAAGTTTATGAGTGCACGTGTTATTTTTCATATTGATATAAATGCATTTTTTGCAAATGCACATATTATAGAAGATCCCACTCTTGAAGGACTTCCTATTGTTGTTTGTAATAATGTTAAAGGTGCTGTTATTACAACTGCATCTTATGAGGCAAGAAAATTTGGGGTAGGCAGTGCGATGCCACTATCACAGGCAAAAAGACTGTGTCCGCAACTTAAAATAATAGATATAAACTTTAAACTATATGTAGATCTTTCAAGAAAGTTTGTAGATATCATTCAATCTTATTCTGAAGATGTTCAACAAGCTTCCATTGATGAAGTATTTGTTGATTTAACAGAGAAAATCAAAGAATATAAACATCCATTAGACTTGGCAGTAGAGATTCAAAAGCGTGTATTTGATTCATTAAAGCTACCCATCAGTATTGGGATTGCACCCAATAAGTTTTTAGCTAAAATGGCATCGGATATGGATAAACCCTTAGGAATTACTGTTTTAAGAAAAAGAGAAGTAGAGACAAAATTATGGCCATTACCCATCGAAGATATGTTTGGTATTGGTAAAAAAACAGTACCACGATTACATGATATCCAAGTATTTACAATTGGTGATTTGAATACAATTCCATTTGATACTATAAGAGGCGTCTTAGGGAATAAAACACAACATTTTATTGATCACTCCAATGGTTTAGGTTCATCTACAATTGTACGAGAAACGACTGCCAAATCTGTTGGTCAATCACAAACATTTTCTACACCTATCTATGAATTAGACGAATTAAAATCAAAGATAATACATGAAATTGAAAATCTTGAAGCACGTGCTAAAAAGTACCATCTTAAAGGTAAAACAATACAGTTTGCAATCAGATTTGAAGATTCAGATACAGCAGCTCGTTCTATTAGTCTAGATTATTATATTAATGATAAAGAAGAGATATTAGAACGTGTTATGGCTCTTTATGAAATGTTTCATGACAAACACCACAAAGGAGTCACTTTCATCTCTATTACACTGAATAATATTAAAGTCATTGATGAGATAGAAGAACAATTGAATATATTTTCTCTAAATAAAGACCTAGATACTGATACAATGATCGACAATTTGAATGAAAATTTTGGCGGTGGATTTGCGCGTGCAAGTACACTGTTTGATAAAAAATAAAAGTATTTATCTTATGTACACAACTCAAACCTTAAGGAGGGAACAATGTCAGCTAAAGTTATATTTCACATCGATATCAATGCTTTTTTTGCAAGTGCTCATATTGCCCTTGACCCATCTCTTCAAGGTAAACCTGTTGCTGCATGCCATGTTGTAAAGGGATCTGTTGTTACTTCAGCATCTTATGAAGCCCGAAAAAGAGGGGTCAAAAGTGCAATGCTTATGACTCAGGCTAAACTAATATGCCCAGAGTTGATTGTTGTTCATGTTGATTTTGATTTATATGAAGACTTATCACAAAAATTCATCGACCTAATTACAAGCTATTCACCGCTTGTAGAACCTGGTTCTGTTGATGAGGTCTATGTAGATTTCACAGAAACTATTAAAAACTATAAAAGACCTCTAGATCTTGCAATAGAGATACAAAAAAGAGTCTATGAAGAGTTAAAACTTCCTGTTAATATAGGAATTGCACCCAATAAATTTCTAGCTAAGATGGGATCTGATATGAACAAGCCCTTAGGAATTACTGTCATAAGGAAAAGGGAAGTCGAAGCAAAAATTTGGCCACTACCTATTGAAGATATGTTTGGCATTGGTAGAAAAACAGTTCCAAGATTACATAAAGTAGGAATATTCACTATTGGTGATTTAGCCAATGCACCATTTGGAGTATTACGTAATATATTTGGGAACCGGACTCAAATATATATAGATTTAGCAATGGGTACTGGATCTGATATTATCGATACAGATACAACTGCCAAATCAATTGGGCACTCATTAACATACTCAAAACCAATTCATGAGCTTGATGAATTGAAGACAGAGATACTCAATCAAATTATAGATCTTGAAAAACGTGCTAAAGATACTAATGTTAAAGCAAAGACTATCCAGTTTGCGATTCGCTTTGAAGATATGATTACAGTTGCAAGGTCGCTCACTTTAGATTATTATATAAATGATAAGGAAGACATATTTGAACGTGTCATGGGCCTTTATACTGAGTTTGAAGGCAAACATGAAGTTTCAGGTGTTAAATTTCTTTCTGTATCCTTAAGTAACATTAAATCGATTGATCAAATAGAAGAACAACTCAGTCTTTTTACAGTTAATAAGAAAACAAATTTATCAAAATCTCATAAGAAAATAAAACGCAGTGATTATCCTGTCAAAACTGATATAGTGGATCACTCATAAGGAGGTAGTATGAAAAAAGATATGGTAACAGTATTAAATGACTATTTATATCACATTCAATACACACAACCTAAATCAGAAAATACAGTAGATGCATACCGTATCGACTTAGAACACTTTCATGAATATTTACAATCCATTGAGATTAAAAAATTTGAAGATTTAAGCTATGAAATACTCTTAACATATATTAATGAATTGAATGAAATATACGCAAGTAATTCTATCGATCGTAAGATTGCTTCTATACGTAATTTATTCAAATATTTAATACAATACAACATTATAGATACCAATATCACAGCTTACCTTAAAAACAAGAAAAGGCCGCTACAACTTCCTAAATCTTTAAATGAGTCACAGTTAAATCAACTGTTATCATTTAAAAAGGAAGATGCAAAAGATTATTTAGATATAGCTATTCTGACTTTACTATTTAAAACAGGAATACGCGTATCTGAGTGTGTTAATTTAACCTTTTCTCAAGTTTATGAGGAAGAAAGATGGTTAAGAATCATCGGAAAAGGGAATAAGGAGAGAATGGTACCCATAGATGAAGATACATTAAGTAAACTTCAGTATTATACCAGGACAATCCGCCCAACACTGTCTAATAAAGGCTCTAACAGGGTGTTTATAACCCTTAGAGGTAATCCAGTCACACGACAATACATTCATACAATGATTCAAAAACGTCGTATGGAGACAAATTTGACCCAAGAAGTAAGTGCACATACACTCAGACACTCTCTTGCAACAAATTTGTTACAAAACGATGTCGATTTAAGAGTAATTCAAGAAATTTTAGGACATACAGATATTGCTACAACTCAAATATATACACATGTTAGCAATGAAACAGTAAAAAATGAATATGATAAGTATTTAAATGCTAATTTTAGCAAAAAGGGAGAACAAGAATGAAATATAACAGAATAATTACAATAGTACTTGATTCAGTAGGTATTGGAGCAGCACACGATGCTGATAAATATAATGATGTAGGTTCAGATACCTTCGGTAATACAGCCAAAGCACATGGTGGCCTTCATATGCCTTTTATGGAAAGCCTTGGAATGGGGAACTTACACGCTATTGAAGGTATTAAACCCGTTGATAAGCCACACGCATACCGTCAAAGACTCCAGGAAGCGTCAGTAGGTAAAGATACTATGACTGGACACTGGGAAATGATGGGGCTTTATATTGATAAACCTTTTATTACTTTTACAGAACATGGATTTCCACAAGACTTACTAGATGAACTTTCAGAAAAAACAGGTTATGAAATTATAGGAAATAAAGCAGCAAGTGGTACAGAAATTCTGGATGAACTTGGTGAAGAACATATGAAGACAAATAAAATGATTGTCTATACATCTGCTGACAGTGTATTACAAATTGCAGCACATGAAGAAACATTTGGTCTTGATGAATTATATAGAGTATGTGAAATTGCTAGAGAATTAACAATGAAACCAGAATGGATGGTTGGACGTGTTATCGCAAGACCTTTTGTCGGAGATAAAGAAACAGGATTCAAACGTACTGCTAACAGACATGATTATGCTTTAAAACCTTTCGGAAGAACAACACTAGATGCTCTTAAAGATGCTGACCTTGATGTTATCTCTGTAGGTAAAATCGTAGACATCTTTGATAATGAAGGAATTACAGAATCTTTTAGAACTAAGAGTAATGTCGATGGAATGGATCAAACAATCGACATTGTTAAAAATAAAGAATTCAAAGGGCTCCTATTTGTAAATTTAGTAGATTTTGATGCACTATGGGGTCATAGACGCAATCCAGAAGGCTATGCTCAAGAGCTTGAAACCTTTGATGAGAAGTTAGGACTACTATTACATGAGCTTCGAAGTGATGATCTATTGATCCTTACTGCAGACCATGGTAATGATCCAACATTCCCAGGAACAGACCACACACGTGAAGAGGTCTTTGGATTATACTATTCACCATCAATGCGTGAGTTTAAAGAATTAGATAAAACAGATACATTTGCTAATCTTGCAGCTACAATTGCTGATAACTTCAAGGTAGAAGCACCTGCATATGGTAAGAGTGACCTGGATAAATTAATCTAAAACTTACATAATATACATTATGCGCAGTTCTATATGATTTTGTATTTAACATATGTACGTACTTCCTGACCCTATTTAATGACAATATAAAAATAAGAGATGCTTTCATTTAAAGGAGCATCTCTTTTACATGTTATTCTACACTACTTATCTATCACTTCAGATAGTTTGAATTCTTGTACATGCAGTTTTGTCTTAAGTTTGTTTCTATCCCATCTTTTTAAATATGTATCATGAATCGTATACTTCGATACAAATCGTTTTTTTGTAGGTATTGCAATTACCTCAACTCGACCACAGCCCTGTGTTGTAAAATTCGAAGTGTTTGTAACACTGTAGCACGTCTGATACAAACCAGGGATATTCATATTTACGTTTGTACTATCAATTGTAATCTTTCTAGAGATATTGCCATCATATAAGTCTGTTGCTTGTGCATACTTATAAGGATCATATCTATCGTACTGATTTAAAATTACATCTTCTACAAATAAATTTGGTTTAGATGCTAAGGCTCTAACACTAATGGTCATCGCTTGTCCTAAGTAATTTATATGTGTGCTCGGAACATATGCATATAAATTTGATGTATTTGATTCTACAAGTCTCGATCTATTGTTCACACAACCATTTGGTTGTACCCTCACCTTGAAATATGTGATACGGTTATCATAGAGTGAGATATCCTTAATATTTTGAAAGACAGCATTTTGTCTTAAATATCCAATATCTTTATAAGATGTAGAACACGATTGTTTTGTATAGACATAATTACCTTTAGGACTGGGTCTGTCACGTGCTATAAGAGTATGAGCAAAGATCGAAAATTTAGCATGTGAGAAGTCACTTTTGATTATATATTGATTTCTTTCGCTCTTTAATATCTTTTCTCCATCTGTAACATAAAACACTGGGATTCTGTACCTTTTATTAGCTTGTTTGGCATGCATTTTAAGGTAGACATTATAGTCTTGATCAGCATTCAGTTGATCGAGTCGAATACTAAACTTGAAACCCACATTTTTATGGTTATAGTTACATATGTCTGTATTTATAGTACTAGAATTGCAGGTTTTATTGCCTGAAAAGGACATTTGCTGTGTTAAATCTGTTGCTATAAGCGTTCCAGGTAAATTTACAAGCTCCTTATCACTATTTAACTCTAGATCATAGGAATGTGTCGTATTCGATAAAAAGTGCTGAGAACTGGGCATTGTAGCCCAACCATCTATTACTAAAGTATTATTGTTAATAGATACATTTAAAATTTCATAATTTAACTTATCTCTTTCAACATTTATATAATTACTTGAAAAAGTTAAACTTGATACTGCTAATAAAAATACACTTACTGATTTCCAGATAATAACCACCTCTGCTAATAAGTATGGATGATTTAACTTGAGTCCTAATAGATATAAATTGAAGCATAAAAAAGACAAAAGATTTACTTCTTTTGTCTTTAAAATTTCTATTTTAATCAGTATATTAATCTCTACGACTATTACGGATCATGATAAATCTCATTAAGTTCATGATAGATCCTGCAGCAGCTGCTACATACGTTAATGCTGCAGCTTGTAGCATTGTCTTAGCACCTGAGTATTCTGAAGATACAAGTAATCCTTCGGATTGAATATTCTTTAGGGCTCTTGATGATGCATCAAATTCAATTGGTAATGTTAGTATTTGAAACAATGTTACAACACCTAATAAAATAATACCAATATCAAACATGATGCCTACAGTTGAGTTAATAAATAAAATACCAATCATAATGAATATTCCTGATAGTTTACTTGCAACGATTGCAGGTCCTAGAACCATTGTTCTAATTTTAATACCAAAGTATCCAGTATCATATTGAATCGCATGTCCTACCTCATGTGCTGCTACTGCAACAGATGCGATAGATGAATTTCTAAATACTTCTGGTGATAGTGCTACTATCTTTTTATTTGGATCGAAGTGATCTGATAAGAGTCCATTTCTTGACTCTACAACTTGAACATCTGTAATACCATTTCTGGTAAGGATGTATTGTGCTATTTGAGCACCAGACATTCCTTTAGATGTGGCAATTCTACTAAATTTATTGTAACTACTTTTAACATAGCTTTGCGCGATCATGGATAAGATTGCTGCAATTATTACAAAACCATATCCCATATAATAATATCCCATGTTATCTCCTTTTAGATAAAAAATAGGAGCATTAGCTCCCATTTTTTTTATTTAACTAAATCTTTTAAAGCCTTAGCTGGTTTGAATGCAACACTATGTGATGCTGCTATACGAATGCTTTCTTTTGTTTTTGGGTTGAATCCATCTCTTTCGGCACGGAATCTAACTTCGAATTTACCAAATCCTGATAATTCTACAGTTCCCTTATCTTCTAATACATCTCTGATTTCATCTAAGAATACATCAATAAATTCTGTTGCATCTTTCTTTGTTAAGTTTAGTTTGTCAGCAATGTTATCTACTAATGCTTTTTTATTTAATGTTTTTACGCTCATGTTATTCCTCCTAATAATAGATAAATGATATCACTATATATTTAAAATTACAAGTTATTTCATTTCATGTTTTAAATCACGTGTCATCAATTCAAGAATTGCTGTCTTGGGATCCTTACCTTCATAAAATACTTGGTACACCTGATCAGTGATCGGCATTGATATATTGTGTTCTTTTGCTACTTCGTGTACTACTTTTGCAGCCATAACACCTTCTACAGTTAATGTGTTGTTTTTATTAAATTCAGCAACACCGTTTGCTTTTCCTACAGCATAACCTGCCTGGAAATTTCGACTGTGTTCACTGCTTGCAGTAACAACTAAGTCACCAACACCACATAGACCTAAGAATGTTTCCATTCTACCACCGAAATAAACGCCATAGCGCGCCATTTCGCTCAATCCACGTGTTATCAGTGCAGCACGGGCGTTATCGCCTTGTCCCATACCTTTAGCAACACCACTTGCTAATGCAATAATATTCTTAATAGCGACTCCTATTTGAGCACCAACGACATCATCGTTAGTATAGACTCTAAAGAAATCATTTGAAAATAAATTTTGAACAACTTCTGCATCTTTAAGGTTTTTAGAAACTGCATTTACAGCTGTTAATAAACCTAAGACAACCTCTTCAGCATGTGAAGGTCCAATAAGACTGACAACAGCTTCAAGTTTATCTTTATCAATATTGTTTTCAATAACATCCATTAGATATTCATGTGTAACTGGATGAAATCCTTTAGCTACATTGATAACGTATATTTTTTTCTTAACAATATCATTTAATTTTTTACTCACCTCTTCAATTGCAATTGAAGGTACAGCAAGTAAGAATACATCATAATCTACAATATCATCAAAATTCGAAGTTGCTTTAAGATTTTTATTTAATGTAACATCTTTGAAGAATTTAGAGTTTTGATAGTTATCTTGAATGTCTTTAACTTCATCTATATTCTTACCCCAAATAATTACATCATGTTCATTAATTGCAAGAACATTCGCAAGCGCTGTTCCCCAACTTCCTGAACCTATAACTGCGATTCTCATGCATTTCCTCGCTTTCTGATAATGATATGTACCGGCGTCCCTTCAAAATTGAAAGCACGTCTAAGTGCATTTTCCAGGTATCTCACATATGAGAAGTGAGCCAATGCTGGATCATTAACAAATATTACAAATGTAGGTGGTTGAACACTTACTTGTGATGCATATAATACGCGTAATCTTTGGCCATTGTGTGTTGGTGGTGGTGTAAGCATAACAGCATCTTGAATTACCTCGTTTACAACGCTTGTTGCAATACGACGTACACTGTTTTCATATACAATATTTACCATTGGTAGTATTGTATGTACACGTTTTTTAGTAAGTGCAGATACAAATAAGATTGGTGCGTAATTTAAGTAAATGAATTCATCATAAACTTTCTTACGTACAGCTTCCATATCTTCTTCGCTTGTATCTACAGTATCCCATTTGTTATAGATAATAACAATTGGTTTACCAGCTTCATGCGCATATCCTGCAACATGTTTGTCTTGGGCACGAATCCCTCGTTCACCATCAATTACAAAGAGCGCTACATCTGCCTTTTCTATGGCACTCATAGCACGCAGTACAGAGTATTTTTCTATTTTCTCATATACTTTTCCGCGTTTTCTAATACCAGCTGTATCAACTATGACATAGTCATTACCTTCAAATTTGAAAGGTGTATCTACAGCATCACGTGTTGTTCCTTCAATTTCAGAAACAATAACACGATCTTGATTAATAATTGAGTTCACAAGTGAACTTTTTCCTACGTTTGGTTGTCCAATAACACAGAAACTTAAAATGTCTTCGTGTTCTCTGAACTGTTTCATAGGTAGTTTTTGAATAACTTGGTCTAATAAGTCTCCGATACCAATACCGTGTTCAGTACTTGTAGGGAATGGTTCATCAAAACCTAAATTATAAAACTCATAAATATCAGCAACAAATTGAATATCATCAACTTTATTTGCAACAACAACTACTGGTTTGTCTGAACCACGTAGTAATCTAGCAATATGTTGGTCATCTGCTGTTAATCCTTCAATTGCACTTACTACAAAAAGAATCAAATCTGACTCTTCTATTGCAATATCTACCTGCATTTGAATTTCTTTTGAAAAATCTTGTTCTTCAAGTTGAATACCACCAGTGTCAATAAATCTTAAATCTTTAGTTAACCATGTAGTTTTCCCATAGATTCTATCTCTTGTAACACCAGGTTGGTCATGTACTATTGATTTTCTTTCGCCAATAATACGATTGAAAAGCGATGACTTACCAACATTTGGTCGGCCGACAATCGCTATAACTCCATCTATCATATTAAACCTCTGTCCTTTAGAATACTCATAATTAATGATACACTCTCTTCTATTGTAAGATAGCTTGTATCAATTTCTACAGCATCCTTTACCTTGATTAAAGGCGATTCTGTGCGGTTCATGTCTTGGGCATCACGTTGTACTAAATCGTTATATACATCATCATAATCCAATTCATGCCCTGCTTTTGTTAGTTCTTCAAATCTGCGTTTTGCTCTTACTGAAACATCGGCAGTTTGGTATACTTTTAGTTCTGCATTTGGAAGTACTACTGATGTTATATCTCTACCATCCAGTACAAAACCTTTTTTTTCGGCAATTTCTTGTTGTATTAAAACAAGTTTGTTTCTAACATCTTTATATTTTGAAATGCGTGATGCTGCAGCAGATACATTTTCTGATCTGATTGCATGCGTTACGTTTTTTCCATTTAAAAATATTTTGTCATCTATTAATTCAATCTTGCTCTTTTGTGCAATTTCACTACATGCAACTTCATCATCAAGATCAATATTGTTCTTGACGCAATCATAAGCAATTGCACGATACATAGCACCTGTGTCTATGTGTGTGAAATTAAGCATTTTAGCCAATCGTTTTGCTATCGTGCTTTTTCCTGATGCACTTGGACCATCGATTCCTATATTAAACAAACTAATTCTCCTCACTAATTAAATAAGAAATACTTAACAGCAATAGCAACACCTAATATGATACCTGCGAGTGCAACTGTCAGTAATGCATTAATTGCTCTGTTTTTTGTTGTTTCTTTTTTTGATGGTGTATATAAATCTTGGGCATCATCCATCTCTGCCGTTTCTGTAAATTCTATATTCTTACTTATTTGCTTTTCAACTGTGACAGGAATTTCCTCAACACGTACTGTTTCTATTTCTTCAACCGTTTCAACTACAGGTTCACTTACCTGTGATCCTAAATCAATTGACTCTAAGTTATCACGTTCGATTTCTCGTGTAAGTTCTAAAAATTCTTGAGTAATATCACGAGATTCAACCGGCTCTGGTCTTCTAGTTTGAATTGGTTCTGGTCTTGATTCTGGGAAGTTCAAGTTATCTCTTGGTCCTTCATAAACAGCATCAATGTTATCTTCCAATTCATTCATCTTTTGAATGTAATCTGTCCAGAATGGATCATTGTTTTCTGAATGTTCTACTTGGTTTTCAACCTTGTTGATATTTTCACCAAAATTTAAGCCGTCAAAGAAAGTATCATCAACATTTTGGAATATTTCATCCGTATGTTCTTTGTTTCTTTGCTCAAGTTCCAAATCAAATGTTTGAAATTGAGAAGTATCTAAAAGTCCATCTTCAATAGAAGCTTCTGGTTCAGTAACTTTCTCAGAGAAAAAGTTATCATTTGTTAAAGCATTAATAATTGATTCTGTATCGAATAATTCATCTGTATTTTCAGTTTCATCAAATAAGACTTCTGATGGTTCAAATACAGGCATAGCTGGTTCTGACTCTTCTGATGGTGTATTAAACATATCATTAAAACCAAAATCATCTGCTGGTGTATCTTCTGAAGCTACTACTTCAACATTTTCTTGAACTGCAATGGGTTCTTCTAGCAAATCAGAGACAGCATTAGAAAAAATATCATCTTCATATTTAATCTCTGCTGTTTTATTTAAGAAGTCCATTGCACTTGTGTCAATCTCTTCACGGTTAGTTACGGGTTGTTTAATATTATCAAAGATACCAATATCTTCAAGACCAATAGGATCTTCGCTTGTTCCAAGTTTCCCATTTACTTGTGATTCTGGTGCATTGATATTCTCTAAGATATTCTCTTTAGTGTCAGAAACAACTCGTGTACCTTTTTCAATATTATAAGACTTCACTTCTTCAAGGAAATCTTTAAGGTACTCATTCTCAAAAGTTTCATACATATCTACTTCGACATCTTTGGCGCGAGTCGGTTTATAATCTGGATTAGACTCTACTTCCATATTATCAAAATTATTTTGATCTATTTTATTTAACCGATTTGCATACTCAGATAAGCCTTGAGATTGAACTTTTGTTTCAACCTCATTTGACATCTTCTCACGAAGTTCTTTATAGCGCTCCATACGTGTTTTCATAAATTCCCTCACCTCAATTGAATTATATCATAGTTACTTAAACTTTCTATCAAAAAACGGAAGAATTAAGTTAAAAATAAGAATAACTACACCCGTTTTAACTATATTAAAAGGCACGAAGGTCAAAAGGATCATTTCGAACCTAATGTCTTGTGCGATACCATAAATTGGCATTGCTATGTAATAATTGAAAACATTGATTGATACGGTCACAAATACTATGACCAGTATGTATAATCCAATTTTCTTTACCCATGTTTTTGGCTTAATAAGTGCAAGTGGTGCCATTAAAAGCACAGCATAGACAAAGTTAGTTAACTCTCCTATACCACCGCTACCTATAAAGAATAATAGATGTAGTATGTTTTTTATTAAGGCTACAAGTATTCCGGGAATCAATCCCATCCAAAATCCAGCCATAACCACAACAACATCACTTAGATCGAATTCTAATGGTCCTACTATCTTAATCTCCCACATAAATAGTGCGAAAGATATTGCTGATAATAGCGCCACCATAATCAAGTTTCGAGTATCAATTTTTTTCATCATTTACCTCCTTGAGAAAAAAACATACTCAAGGCAAAAAGAAAAAATCTTCTATCATCCAGACTATACTGTCGCCACTGGAATCTAACCAGTTCATGTCCGAAGACGCGTGGGGTGTACCACCGGTCGGGAATTGCACCCTGCCCTGAAGTATTTCTTATCCATTATATAATAAAAGTGCTTGAAATACCAATTTTGGCACTCAAACACTTTCTTTACTTAACAAACTCATCTTATATGAAATTGTTTAATATCTTTATAGATTTATATCTTTAATGACTTAATGACCAATGTCTTTTCTAAAGAAGAAATCTTCACTATCTAATCTAGCAAGATCTTTATAAGCTTTATCTCTTGCATCACTTATGGTATCTCCTTTGTTACAGAAGATTAAGGCACGGCCTCCACTGTTAACAAGAATATCATCATCCAGTGTTGTTCCCATATGAAATATATTTGATGCTATATCATCAAGGTTTGGAATAGCTTTGTGAGTTATTGGATCATTAGGATATCCTTTAGCAGCAAGTACCACTCCTACAAAAGCATCATTTGAAAATTTAACACTTGGTTTTTTATCATCTAATAAATCTACAATCACACTATATAGATCTGATTCCATAGCCAACATTAGAATTTCAGTCTCTGGATCACCAAATCGTGTATTATACTCAATAACTTTTGGGACACCGTGGTGCATCATAATTCCAACAAATAGAACACCCGTGAAAGGATTGTCTTCTTCAATCATATATTTTAAGGTTGGTTGCACAATATCTTTAACTGCAGTTTCGATAATTGCATCATTTACAAATGGTACTGGCATATAAACACCCATTCCACCAGTGTTGGGTCCTAGATCGCCATCGTATGCTCGCTTATGATCTTGAACAGCAGGTAAGATAACATATTGCTCATTATGGCATAGTGCGAAAAGTGAAAACTCTTCTCCGTCCATAAATTCTTCGATCAATACTAAATCACCACTTGAACCAAATATTTTATCATTCATAATCTCATAAAGAGCAGTTTTAGCTTGTGATATATCTTCACAGATTAGTACACCTTTTCCCTGCGCTAAGCCTGACGCTTTTATTACAAGGGGGTATTCTTGAGTTTCTAAATATTCCAAAGCTTTTTCATAATCATCAAAGAGTTCATAATTTGCACTTTGAATCTTATTTCGTTTCATAAAATCTTTAGCAAAAGCTTTACTTGATTCGAGTTGTGCTGCTTTTTTTGTAGGTCCAAAGACTTTGATATCATTAGCAATTAAAACATCTACAATACCTTTCATTAAAGGAACTTCAGGTCCTACTATAACCAAACTAATAGATGTGTCTTTACAAAATTTAACAACAGCATCAAAATCATTAATATCTATATTGACTAATTTTGCATGTTTTTTCATCCCAACATTACCTGGCATGCAATATACTTCATCTACAATTTTACTTTGGCTTAGGCGGTAAGAGAGTGCGTGTTCTCTCCCTCCGCTACCAATAACGCATACTTTATGCATTAGTGTTTGAAGTGTCTTCTATGAGTTAGGGTCATAGTAATATCATGTTCTTTGCACGCTTCAATCGATTCATTGTCTTTAATTGAACCTCCTGGTTGAACAATACCCTTAACACCATATTTAGCTACTAAATCTACAGTATCTCTCATTGGAAAGAATGCATCACTTGCAAGTACAGAACCTTTTGCTTTTTCACCTGCTTGTTCACAAGCAATAAGTGCAGCTCCAACGCGATTCATTTGTCCTGCACCCAGTCCTACAGTTTGTAAATCTTTTGCAAGTACAATTGCATTACTTTTAACATGTTTTACAATTTTTTGAGCAAAGATCATGTCTTCTTTCATTGCATCATCCATATGACCATTTGATAGCGTCCAAGTATTTGGATTTTCAAATGAATCAACCTCTTGAACTAAAAGTCCTCCTGGAAGATAACTTGTCATCTGTGTCTTATTCTCTTTTGTTAATGGTATATATGTTAGAAGTCTTAAGTTCTTTTTTTGTTTTAATACATCAAGTGCTTCATCACTAAATGATGTCGCAAGTACAATTTCTAAGAAGATATCATTTAACTTAGTTGCTGTTTCTTTAGTTACTTCACCATTACATGCAACAATACCTCCAAAAATACTAACTGGATCTGCTGCATATGTTTTATCAAATGCTTCATCGATGTTTTTCCCAAGGCTAACACCACATGGATTCATATGTTTTACAGCTACCACACAAGGTGCATCAAACTCACTCACAATATCAAGAGCAGCCTGTGCATCATTATAGTTATTGTATGACAAAGCTTTTCCGTGTAATTGAACACATGAGAGTAAAGAAGCATCTTGGTTTGTTTCATCTTGATATACCCAAGCTTTTTGATGTGGATTTTCTCCATATCTTAATGTTTCTTTTAAATCATAACTTTGGATGTATTGATTTGTTAAAGGCGTCTCATTCCAGCTATTAAGTGTTTTAAAGATAAGTGCATCATAAGATGCAGTATGTTGAAATACCTTACTTGCTAAAGTTTGTCTTGTTGTTTTTGATGTTTCTCCATTTACTTTAATTTCTTCGATAATAGCATCAAAGTCATTATTATCAACAACAACCGTAACACGATTAAAGTTTTTAGCTGCTGCTCTTAACATTGTTGGTCCACCAATATCAATGTTTTCTACCAAAGTATCACGATCTGATGTTGACTTTAATGTTTCTTTGAATGGATATAGATTCACACATACTAAATCAATAAATTCATAATCTTGTGCAGCCAACTCATTTTCTTGACCTGCTTGTGCTAAAATACCCGCATGAATCTTTGGATTCAATGTCTTAACACGTCCTCCTAGCATTTCAGGAAATCCAGTATATGATTCGACTGACTCAACTTTTAAACCTGATTCAACTAGAATTTTATAAGTATTTCCTGTAGATATAATTTCATAATCTAATTCAATCAAAGATTTAGCAAATGATACAATATTTGTTTTATCACTTACACTAATTAATGCCTTTTTCATTTTTTATCTCCCTTATGTTTTTTAAAACCTCTACATACAATTTATGTTCATGTTGGTGTAATTTACTTTCAATTTCACTCAGTGATTCATCTTCATAGATAGGAAACACAACTTGTTTTAAGATACGTCCACCATCAAGACTTTCATCAACATAATGTACACTGACCCCTATTTCTTTTTCATTATTATCCAATGCTTGTTGTAATGCATTTAAACCTTTATATTTTGGTAATTTGGATGGATGTATATTTAGGATTTTCCCTGAATATTTATTTACAAAATCATTTCCAAGAATCTTCATATAACCTGCACATACAATATAATCAGGATTGTATGTATCGATTATCAAGGACATAGAATGTTCTGCTGCCGCTCTTGTTGGATGTTCTTTAAAGTTTATAAAATATGTTGGTATTTCATGCTTATGAGCACGTTTATGTACATAAGCATCCATTTTATCTGAAATAACACAAACTATATCCGCACTTAATTCCTCTTCAAGAATGGCTGTTTGGATTGCTTCAAAGTTTGAACCACTACCAGATGCTAATATACAAAGTCTCATACTTTATATTCCAAAGTCTCACCCAATGTGACCCTTCCAATAATTGATGCATCATCATTTTCTTTAAGATATGATAAGGCAACATCTTCAGATACAACACAGATGAATCCAATACCATAATTAAAAACTTGCATCATTTCAATATCACTCAAGTTCCCTTGTTCTTGAATATATGTAATGATTTTTGGTATTGGCCATGTATTCATGTCTATGCTAGCACTAAATCCTTCCGGAAGACCTCGTGGAATGTTTTCTTCAAAACCGCCACCTGTAATATGCATCATACTGTTAATAATACCAAAAGTTTTAAGTTTTTCAATTTCTTTAACATATATTTTAGTCGGTGTCATAAGATGATCTATGACTGTTTTGGCATCTAATAAGAAATTCATATCAACTTTTGAAGTTTCAATAATATTTCTAATTAATGAATAACCATTTGAATGAAACCCACTACTGTGGAAACCAAGTAGTACATTACCTGCTTCTACCTTATTTGTATCAGGTAGCATGCTTCGCTCAGCACATCCCACTGCAAAACCTGCAAGGTCATATGAATCTTCAGCATACATACCTGGCATTTCAGCTGTTTCCCCACCAATTAAAGCCATTTTGGAAATGACACATCCATCACTAATACCCGCTACAATTTTTTCGATTGTAAGTGGGTTGTTTTTTCCTACTGCTAAATAATCTAAGAAAAATAAGGGTTTTGCATTTTGAGTAATAATGTCATTTACGCACATTGCAACAAGATCAATACCAATAGTTTCATGCTTGTTGTAATCGATTGCCAGTTGTAGTTTTGTTCCTACCCCATCTGTACCACTTACTAAAACAGGATCTTCATAGTTGTACTTTGCTAAATCAAAGAGACCTCCAAAAGCACCAATGCCACCCATAACCCCCATATTTTCAGTTCTTTTAATATGTTTCTTTATGCGTTCTACTGACTCATATCCTTTTTCTAAATCTACACCAGACTCTTCATATCTTCTACTCATTGTTTCTTACCCTTTCATATAGATGTGTTGGATATACTTTATTAAAGCATCCCATATATAAACCTACATCTCCAATTGCACTTTGTAAGCCTTCAACACTTAAGAATTCCAGTGAATCTACACCGATAAAATCTTTTAATGCTTCTTTGTCATATTTTTTTGAAATTAAATCATTATTTTCATAGGAATCTAGTCCGTAGAATTGTGATGATATGATTGCAGGTGACGCTATTCTTAAGTGTATTTCTTTAGCACCTGCATCTTTTAACATCTTTACTATTGATACTGATGTTGTACCACGTACAATTGAATCATCAATCAGTACAATTCTTTTACCTTCAATTACTGAAGCAACAGGTGATAATTTTAAGAGAACACCTTCTTTTCGTAAATGTTGTGTCGGCATAATAAAGGTGCGTCCTATGTATCTGTTTTTAATAAGACCCATCTCATATGGTAAGCCTGTTTGTTCAGCATAACCATGTGCAGCACTTAGAGCTGAATCTGGAACACCAATTACAATATCAGCATCAACACCTGCTTCTTTTGCAAGCATCTTACCTGTGTTTTTCCTTGCGATATGAACGTTGATACCTTCAATGTTTGAATCAGGTCTTGAGTAATAAATGTACTCCATTGCTGAAACATGTGTTTCGGTATTTTTCGCATAGAAGAGACTTTTGTAGCTTCCATTTTCAAATATTAATACTTCACCTGGTTTAATATCTCTAATATAAGTTGCTCCTAATGTATTAAAAGCACATGATTCACTACTGATGACATAACCATCATCGAGTTTCCCCAATACAAGTGGTGACAGGCCATAGCGATCCCTTACAGCAACCATTTTTGTTTCTGATACATATAGCATACCAAATGAACCTTCCATCTGATTCAAGCAGTGTGTTAAGTTCTTTTCAAATGACTTCTTTTGATTTAAAGCTAAGAGTTGAGAAAATACTTCGACATCTGAATCTGTTTGAAATATTGATCCTTTGTCTTCTAGATATTCTCTTATTTGTAATGCATTAATAACATCACCATGTAAACAACATGAGAATGCATCTTGTGATCTATGAAATGTGAGAGGTTGAATATTTTGTGGGTTCAGTGTTTCTTTAGTTGGATAGTGAACATGACCTATTGCCATATCTCCTACTAGAGTTTGAAGTATATTTTCTTTAAATATACTTCTAACCATTCCCGTTCTTTTATATGTCAATAAATTTTTTCCATCTGAACTAACAATTCCAGCACCTTCTTGTCCCCTGTGCTGTAATGTATGTAAGCCATAATAGAGCGCTCTGGATGCTGATTCAACATTGTAGATACCTAATACTCCACTCATTAAATAGCTTCCAGTCTGTTTAGTACTTCTGTGTATGCAGTATGTAAATCCCCAATGTCATGTCTATAGGTATCTTTATCAAGTTTTTCATTGGTATCTTTATCCCATAAGCGCATATTGTCAGGTGATATTTCATCTGCTAATAAAAGTGTATTATCTTTATCGTGTCCAAACTCTAATTTAAAATCTACTACTGTTATGTTTGCTTCACTAAATAGTTCTATTAGATGCTTATTTATATTTAGTGTCATCTCTTTAATTGATTCTAATGTCTTTTCATCACATAGCTTCAATGCTTTAATGTGTGATGAATTTACCATTGGGTCTTTCAATGCATCATCTTTATAACAAAATTCAATGATTGGTTCTTCAAAGATATAGCCTTCTTTGAATCCTAAGTTTTCTACAATAGATCCTGATGCTATATTTCTAACAATTACTTCAAGAGCAACAACATCAACTTTTTTACAAAGTTGGTGAGTATCATCTATTTGTTTGACGAAGTGTGATGGCACACCTTTATCATGCAAATATTTATAAATATAAGCACTAATTTTACTACAAACAATCCCCTTATTTGTAATACTTGCTTTTTTAAGTGAGTTGAATGCTGTTACTTCATCCTTATACTCAATTACTACTTCATCTTCTTTTTCTGCTTGAAATATACGTTTTGATTTTCCTTCATATAGTAATATCATTATTTGTTTCCTCTTTCAATTGTTGTTCCTATGTTCATAAATAGTCCTTTACCAAGTACATTCTGATTCTTAAATGTATTTGTATTAATACGTGCATCATGTGTTATTGAACCACAAACATTATCATCATTAGATACCATCATTTCTGGTAAATCTTTGTAGATGAATTTTGTATTTTTGTTTTCTTCAATATATTCTTTTGTTTTCTCATCAAGTGTAATTGAATTAAAGTATGTAGATAAAGGTAGTCTTACAGATTCATCTACATTAATATCACCCAGCCAGCTGCTCTTGTTATTAATACATTTTAGATCTACAAGTAAATTTTTTGCTCTTAAACTTGTATTTAAACTGTTATCTGTTTCTACATATTTTCCATAAGGTAGCAATCCAACTTGAATAAGTCCGTTGTAACCACCATCTAATCCTAGAATCTTATGACCTTTTTCAATATGAGTCTCAATTGATTCTTTAATTTCTGGTAAGTTCAAGAAGTTTGCAATGATACTTTGTTTTCCGATTAGCTCATCATTTGGAACATAATCACCCGTTAAGATAAGTAGATCAGTTTCTTCAAGATGTGCTTTAAATGTTGAGATTGACTGTTTAAGGTCTTCAGTATCTATACGTGACATTAAAACAGTGTATCCATTCTCTTCAAGTTTATTCTTCAAATCAATTTCATTAACAGTACCCGTAAAGAGTGGTATGTATGCTTTTAAACCATTTACTTTATATGATTTTGGAGAGTATGGTGATGCCTCTAACACCGCTTCATCACATGGATAAATTTCTTTAAGTGTTTTAGTGTAAGCTGATTTTAAGTCTTCTAAATTTATTGAAGAACTCAGTGTCCTTACAGTATCTTCTGAATGAGTTTTACCAATCAATTTGAAATGTTTTGAATCAAGTTCATCTTTAGATTCAAATACCAGTACTCCTGGATTAAAGATATTTAAATCTTCATATACTTCAAATCCGATATCGTTTCCTAAAGCCATTTGAATTAATGTAAGTAGTTCTGTTCTGTGTTCTGTACTCATTGCACTTAAAACTTTTTTATCTTTTATTAGTTCTTGGTAAGCATCAAGCGCTTCAAAATCAAGTTTGTAAGCACCATCTACCAATGGACTTTCTATTTTATATAGATATGAATCTGTATTTTTAATATCTGCAGTTACTAGCTTGTCACTTTCCTGTTTAGAACAAGCAAATGAAACAAAGGTATCTAGGACATCTAAATCTTCAAAACTACCACTCATACTATCCTTACCACCAATAGCACTCAGTTTTAAATCCTTTTGTGCTTGATACGAGCCAAGCATTGTTTGAAGTACATTTCCCCATTTTTCATAACTTGTTAAACGATTGAAGTATTCTTGGAAAGATAAAGCCATTTTATCTTTAAGACCCCCTACTGCAATTGTTTTTAATACAGATTCATAAACTGACATATATGCACCTAAGTATGGATTGTATTCACTTAGTTTTGGTATAAATCCTTGTGTTAATACAGAAACTGTATTTGTATCTTTAATTGGGAATGTTTGAATACTTGCAATATTTTCTGTTAATTGATTCTTACCTGCAAGTGGACTGAAGACTGTAGATTGTCCGATACTAAAGTCAAAAGATTGAATCATTGGTTTTTGTGATGTAAATTCAAGAGTAGATAGTATTCTTACTAAATCCTCTTTAGAATTATCATGTACTTTTACAAATGGTGATACTTTATTGTTATCCGTTACATGTACTTCAGTATTTTGTACAACACCTGAACTGTCAATAAACTCTCTGCTTATATCGAATATAATTTCATTTTTATATTCCATAACAAGTCTTTGAGTGTCCGTTACTTTTGCGACAACACTTGCTTCAATCGATTCTTTTTCACATGCCTCTAAGAAGAATTCAAGGTCTTTAGGATCAAGCACAACTGCCATTCTTTCTTGAGATTCACTGATTGCAATTTCACATGCATTGAGTCCTTCATACTTTAAATTAACCTTATCTAAATTAATATGAATGCTATCTGCCAATTCCCCTATCGCAACAGATACACCACCTGCTCCAAAGTCATTGCTACTTACAATAAGTTTGCTGACTTCTGGATTTTTAAAGAGTTTAATAATCTTTCTTTCGATATGAGGATTCCCTTTTTGAACTTCTGATGCACTTTCTTTGATAGATTCTTTATCGTGCATTACAGATGATCCTGTAGCACCTCCTACACCATCTCTACCAGTTCTTCCACCTAACATAACAATGACATCATCTAGTTTTGGAGTACCACGTAAGACATCTTTTTGTCTTACTGCACCGACTACTGCACCCAGTTCCATATGTTTTGCAAGATATGAATCATGGTAAACATCTCTTGAATAAGTATTTGTTAGACCGATTTGATTTCCATAAGATGCATTTCCTAAACTTGCAACAGTTGCAATTGTTCTTTGTGGCAGTTTATGGTCTAAAGTATCTTTATAAGGTGTTAGTATATCGCCTGTTCCACCAATTCTCATTGCTTGATATACATAAGCACGTCCGCTTAATGGATCTCGTATTGCACCACCTACACATGTAGCGGCTCCACCAAAGGGTTCTATTTCTGTAGGGTGATTGTGTGTTTCGTTTTTAAACATAAGCAACCATGGTTCTTCAATACCATCTACTTCTATGTTTACTACAATACTTGCAGCATTCACTTCATCACTAACTTCAACAAGTTTTTCACCATCAATGTTTTTGTGATAACGTGCAGCTTGTGTTGCAATGTCCATTAATGTTAATGGTTTTGCATCACGATTTAATTCCTTTTTATCATTTAAATATAGTTTTAATGAATCTTCAATTAACTTACTGTATTTAAAATTATCGATATCAATTTTTGAAAGTGTTGTATTAAATGTTGTATGTCTACAGTGATCAGACCAGTAAGTATCGATAACTTTTAGTTCTGTTTCTGTTGGGTTTCTTCCCTCTTCTAGAAAATATTTTTGTACATACTGAATATCATCAAAAGTCATTGATAATCCTTCTTTTGTATAATATTCTTTCAGTTCATTAGAATCTAAATCATTGAAACCTTCAATAGATGTAGATTTTAATGAAGGACTTTGTTTGAAAATTGAAGGTTCATCAATTTTCTTTACTTTCTTTTCAACTGGATTGTATGAGTAATTCTCTAGTGTTTCTATATCTTCTTTAGAAAGTGTTTCAAATGTATAAACTGTAGAAACCTTACCTTGAACTTTTATTCCATTCATCTTTAGAATTTCTTCTAGTGATGTATTACGCATACAAAACTGAGAATTTAAAGGTTCTATAATCAGAGTGTCTTTTTCTTCAAGTTTTGGTATTTCTGATTTTCCTAACATCTTTTCAAAATTTTCTTTTGAGATGTCATTGTCAAATTCATACTGTAAGAATGTCTTAAAGTTCTTTAATTCAATTCCTAGAACATCTAATACTGTTTCTTTATAGTTATCATCATTTAGTGCAACAAAATATTTACAACCCATTTTTTTCTCCCTCTTTGAACTTTTCAGCATTATCATATGCATCATTTCCTAAAAATATAATATGTCCCATTTTTCTATCTGATTTGATTCCTTTTTTACCATAATCATAAAAATGGGTGTTTTCATATTTGTAATAAGTATTTTTAGCCTGTAAGTAATCTTTTCCTAATACATTCAACATGACACATGCTTCATCAATGTTTTGTGCTTGGTCAAGTTCATATCCCAGGATTGCCTCTATGTGTAATTGAAATTGTGATTTGTATGACCCTACTAAGGTATAATGTCCTGAGTTATGAGGTCTTGGTGCTATTTCGTTAAATATAACTTTTCCATCTTTAACAAAAAACTCAACCGCCATCACTCCTATATAATTAGTATGATCAGCAATTTTTTCAGCATATTCAATCGCGATAGATTCAGTATCTTTTGTAGGAATTGAAGTTTCTAGTATTCCACCCTTGTGTTGATTTTTAATTAATGGAAAACATGTTGTGTTGTGTTTTCCTCTAATTAAAATAACAGAGACTTCATAATCATATTTAATGTATTCTGAAACCAGTGATTCTTCTAATACTTCTATTTCATCAAGTTTTTGACAAATCTTTTGTCCTTTACCATCATATCCAAACTGACATGTTTTTTGGATAAGGGGTAGTTTTAATTTTGAAAGTTCTTTTGAATGGTTTGTATTTTTTAGATACACACTTTTTATAGTAGGAATACCTAATTCTTGAGCAAGCGTTAATTCTTTAAATCTATGCTTACTGTAGTTTAACAAATCAATACCTTGTGGAATTTTATCTTGTCCTAATTTCAGTACTGATTCATCAATGTTTTCAAATTCATACGTTATAATATCAACTTTTTCATAGAATCTTTTGAATGCTTCTATATCAGAAAATTCATTTACAAAAGTTGTGTCCGCATATTTGTGTGCAGGTGCATTTATATCAGGGTCATATGTCACTACAGAAAAACCCATGTTTTGCGCTGCTTGCATCATATAAAGACCCAACTGACCTGCTCCTATAATTCCTATGGTTTGATTACTATTCATCAAATTGTTGCTCCCATGTTGTTTTTGATAATCCTTTTTTATACTCAATAATCTTCTCTTTTAATGATGGCTCTTTAATTGAACAGATTTGTACCGCTGCAATACCTGCATTTGCTGCACCATTGATAGATACAGTAAGTACTGGAATTCCTTTTGGCATCTGGACAATACTTAATAAGGAATCTACACCTTTTAATGCCTTTGTTTCTATTGGTACACCGATTACTGGAAGATCAGTAATTGCGGCAACCATACCTGGTAAATGTGCTGCACCACCTGCTCCGGCGATTACAACATTAAACCCTCTTTCATTTAATGTTTTTGCATAATCAACCATTTCTAAAGGTGTTCTGTGAGCACTCACAACCTTTTTTTCATATGAAACACCGAATTTATCCAGTATAAGACATGCTTCATGCATGATACTGTCATCATTTTTAGAACCCATAATAATTGAAACCTTCATAATATCCTCCTGTGAAAACAAAAAAAACTTATTATATGTATAATAAGTTTCTCAAACACAAAAACAACTAAAAAAGTTGATTTGTAGTCTCGCGAGATTGGCGCGAGGTAGAAACATGTGGACCGTCATTCCACAAATATACAAATAAATATAAATATTAAATTTTAATAAAAAAGAAAAAGCACCCAAAAAGGGTACTAATTTGCACGTCCAGCATACTTGCCGTCTGTGGTATTAACCATTACAACTTCATCTCTATCGATAAATAGAGGTACTCTAATTTCATAACCTGTCTCTAATACTGCATTTTTCTGTGCATTATTAGTAGTATCACCTTTTACAGCTGGCTCAGCTTCAGTGATCTTAAGTGCAATTTTTTCTGGTAATTGGATTCCAAGTACTTCTTGTTCGTACATAATAATTGTAACATCAAGATTTTCTTTAAGGAAGTTCATTTCCCACTCTAATTTGTCTTTTTCAATTTCTAATTGCTCATACGTTTCACTGTCCATAAAAACAAGTGCTGTACCAGCATCATATAGATATTGCATGTTTCTTTTATCGATGTGAGCAACTTTAAGTTTGTCTCCACCTGTAAATGTTAATTCGGTAATAGAGTTTGTATGCATGTTACGTACTTTCGCTTTAACGATCATTTGACGCATTGCAGTTTTATTCTGAGATTGACTAATAATTTGATAAAGGTTATCTTCATAAACTATAGCCATACCAGTTCTTAAATCATTTGAAGAAATCATCAAATCTACCTCCATTCTATTTCATTCGATTCTATTATAACATATAAAAACGAATAATTGATATCTCCTTTTACAAAAATTTTACATTTGTTTGCATTGCATTCAAATTCTAATCTGACGCCTTCTAGTTCCATGGCTTCTGGTCTTTCAGGATAGATACTGTCTAGATAAGAAACTGCTTGTCTTTCAATATTTAAATTTCTATTAATTGTTTTGATAGATAACTGATCTTCGTGTCTATCTGATATCTTTTTAATTTGAATATGAAACCATGACAGGAAGAAGATATAGAAGACTAAAACATAAAGTAATATATTTCCATCTTTACCTTTTAATCTTAATTTCATATGATTCACCTTCCCATATAAATTTTAATACTAATGGATCACTACATTCAAAATATGATGATTCTATATCTTGTAGTAGGATTTCATATCCTGGTTTCTTAACTAAACGGTTCTTTTCAAATATCAATTCAAATTCTTGTGTCTCTATTTTATTATAGTCGCAGGATACAATCTTATTTCTAATTATAAACTGTTCGAATTGTAAGGAAAAAACTTCTATCTGATTTGTAGATTTAATCCGTATATTGACCATTATATGTAATATACCTTGAATCAAAAGCAATGCTAATAAACTGAAAAACAGTCCTATCAAAACCTCTACTAAAGTAAATCCGCGCTTAATAAAATCACCTCTATTAACATATGCAAAACATTTATGACTTGTAGTAGGATTAAGAGTGCTATCAGTACTTCAATAAGTACACTTCCCTTATTCACAACTATACCTTCCCATTCCTAATTGAAACACACATATTTTATTAGATATCTTAATAGTTTGAGCATGATTTATATTACCATTCTCATTAAAATGAATCGTATCGTTTAACTGACATCTACTTTTATGAGCCATTGATTTTAATTGGCAGTTTTCAGGATTTAAATATGTATCTTCACTGAGTTTTAATTTTGATGTAAATACAAGAGATAGTAAGGTAATGACCATCATAACAATAAGGACTTCAATCAGTGTGAATCCATCATTCATGAGCTTGCCCATTTGTAATCTTAAGAGTTTTATTATTACTGCATTTAGTTTGCTTTTGACTGATGAATCCACTTGAAACAAGCTGATTGATATCTGTAGGTATTGTGTCATGCTTCAACTTATATTGGAGTATGGCTGAATCAATTACTTTAATCTGAGCATCACAGCCCTTGTCATTAACAACATCCATTGTATTCGTAATGTTTGGCATTGTTAGTAGAAATAATATCACAATCACAGCCATGACAATTACCATTTCTAACAATGTAAATCCTTTTTTATTCATGATAACCCCTCCAGTATTGATAATGGTTGAAATAGGAATAAATAGTATATTCCTACAAAGATAATAATATAAGCATAAACGAAAGTTTTAAAATATAGTATATATCTTTCACATTGGTTTTTAATAATTTTATCTAATGTCTTTTGATATGTATCTAAACTCTTTGAAAGCTTATTTGTATAAAATCCATTTTTAAAGTAAATAATCATAAATGGATTAAAATATTCTAGATCTATTGCGGATAGTAAATCTTTACCTTGTGATAGATTGGATTCTATGTGATATCCAATCCATTTAACATCCCCCAGCCCTTTAACTTCTTTAATCTCTTTTAGTATCTCCTGAGTGGTTAAATTGAGTTTAAATAGGTATTGATATACAAATATAAATCGAGAACTGAGTATATTTTTTACGAATCCAAATATTTTTAGATTATGATATCTAATGAATAATACATATCTTAAATCTTTATTATGAATGATTAAAAGTAATATTATTAATCCCACTATCAAAATAATCCAGATTACCTTCAATAGATTAACCATATGTAAGACAAAATAAAGTTGCTTATTATGGACATCAAAACCTTCTAACATTTCAATGATACTAGGACCAAATGTAGTTGAAAAATAAAATGTCAGAACAAAGGATACTACAAGTAAAAACATAGGATAAATAAATTTCTTAATACTTATCTCTTTCAATTCAGCTACAAGTTTTGTGAATCCAATATAAAAGCCTAAGTTATCAGTATCCGTTAGATTTTCAAATCTAAAATTACTAATAACATCCAAATATTCTGACAAGTTATTGAAAGGAATCTTCAATATTGTTTTAATATCTTCAAAGGAGATCTTCGTATTCAAAATATCAAGTACCACCGGTGCTAAGAATTGATAGTTAGATTTTCTTATTGTCTTTTTAATGAAATTAAACATAGTCTATCATTCCTTTAATCTCATGTTCATTTTTCGCTTCAAAGTGAAATTCTATCTTAGTATCATGTGTATTAATTTTCTGAAACACGATTCCCTTTAAGACATTTCTTAACTCAAAAGTAGAAATACTTAATTCTTTTAATCTCAGTAATACCTCTTGAAAACTACCGGCATGAAGCGTAGTAACCAGTAAGTGTCCTGATAAAGATGCCCTGATTGCTTGTTGCAGTTCTAATGAAGTTCGTATTTCACCAATTACTAATATATCGGGATCATGTCTTAAGAGCTGTGATATATGATCGTTTAAATCATCATCCTTACATTCTATTTGAACAAGATCTGGCATGTACTTTTCTACAGGATTTTCTAATGTAAATATCTCTTTATCTTTTAGTTCATTCAAACCAGCAAACATTGTTGTGGATTTTCCTGCTCCTGTTTTACCACAGAAAATGATCAAGCCATGACTTTCTTTAAACATAGTACGTATTTTATCTTTTATATCTAAAGGCATACCACAAGCAGTTAGATTATTAATCGGAATAATATTGAGGATTCTTAAAACACCATGCTTTCTTGCATAGGTCTCTAGTACTGCAAATCTTAAGTAATAGGTAAGCATATTCACATTGTACTGGAAACTACCTGTCTGTAGGGTTCCAAAACTTTCGAGAAAGATATTGGACTTATATTTAAGATAATCATACATAAGTGGAACCCTATCCTCCTTTATAGTTTCGACTTTATGTTTATGTTTTCGTAATATAATAGTTTTCCCAATGGGATCAATATGAAGATCTGTAATCTTAAGTCTTACTGCTTTTTCCATCAACTGATCAAAGTATATATCTAAGTGTTTCATAGTTATAAGTACTACATTCTGTAATTTATTCCTAAAAAAAGACAAACGAATGTTTGCCTTAAAGTACTTCCAATATATATGGATTATTCTTAATTTCTCTTTTAAGTGTTGTGACAGGACCATGTCCTGGATATAGATGAATATCTTGTTCTTTATATTCAGCTACAAATTCTTTTAAACTTTTCTTCATCTGATGGGAGTTTCCTGAATATAAATCAGTACGGCCAACAGAATTCATAAAGATAAAATCACCATCAAAGATATGATTATCTATCTTATATGAAATAGAACCTTTGGTATGTCCTGGTGTAGCTAATACTTCAAAGTTGAAATCATCAAAATTTAAAGTTCCAAATTCAATTGGAATTATATTAGATTTGATATCAAGTGGTTCCGGAAACATATTTGCAAGATTTAAAACATTATCTTTAAACCAAGTAATCTCTTCTTTATATGCGTATACTTTTGCTGATGTCTTTTCAACAAGTGCATCAATTCCAGTAATATGGTCATAGTGTGCATGGGTTATTAGTATTGCAATAACATCCTTGCCTTCAATTTTTTCATATAGCGCACTTGGATTATTATTAACTTCAATACAAGGGTCTATTACAATCATTTTATTTCCTTTACTTAGGAAGTATGTATTTGTTTGAGCATAGCCACTTGTTATACTTTTAATTTTCATATTAACTCCTTAATAAAAGAAAATACACCCGAAGGTGTATATTTTCTTATCGTTTTTCTTTGTGTAGTACATGCGTGCGTTCACGTGGGCAGTATTTTGTTACTTCCATACGTTCTGGGTGAAGACTTTTATTACGAGTTGTTATATAGTTTTCTTCGCCACAACTTGTACATTTTAATGTTACTTGATGTCTCATGATTACCTCCAAACTTTAGCGTACTAATTATATCATAGATTACCTAGAATTCATATAAATATCCGCAAACTTAGGTGTTAATCTTTTACAAACATTCTCATAAAAGCGTCCATAGTAGGCGCCACTGTGAATACATGATGTTGCAAAGATAGGATCTTCAAAGGGGGCAAAGAATACAAATGAGTTATTTATCATGTTGTTTCCATAGGCACTATATTCTGCAGTTCCTGTTTTACCAGCGGATGTGTAAGGTTTATTTCTATAAGGACCACATGCTCCTGTGTAATTACACAGTCTAAGGCCTTCCCTAACACGATCTAGACTTTCTTTACCTTCAATCTCATTTAAGATTAATGGGTCGTTTTTTAGTATCGTTACGTTCTGTGTGCTACTTCTTACCTCTTTTACAAAATAAGGTTTTAATCTATAACCACCATTTGCAATCGTAGATATGTACTGATTCAATTGCATTGCGTTGTAGTTATCATACTGTCCTACGGAGAATTCCAGTAAGAGTCCACCACTTTGTGATGCCCCTTTATATCCTGTTTCTTCTCGTGGGAAATCTATCATTGTTTCAACTCCAAGACCAAATTGACCAAAATAATTTCTCATTAGGGAAAATGTATCTTCGATAGGTTTATTAAAGTTTAAAGGTGCATTTGGAATATATGTTCCACCACCTAATTTAATAGCCACCATAAACATATAAATGTTACTTGATTTTTGTAAAGCCGTTAGGTCATTTACAGGCCCTAAAGTAGTCCATGATACACGGGGTTGAGTTCCTGCAATATGTAGAGGTCTATCTTGTACGATTTCCCCTGGTTTCATTACACCTTCTTGTAATCCTGTATATACAGTAGCACCTTTAACAACAGATCCTACTGGATGGGCTTCAAGTAGAACAGCAGATGGGTCATTATAAATCACACCATCACTGCTTTCACGAAGTCCGACAATTGCCAGTATTTCTCCTGTTTGAGGATTACTAGATACAAAGTCAATACCATGCATATATTCACGTGCCGGTTGTCCTTTCATAGACAGCCATTCACGTTTTACTTCTTCAAATAGTTTTTCTTGTAACTGCATGTCTATAGTAAGAATGAGGTCATGCCCTTTTTCACCCTTTACTAAGGTGACATTTTCACCGGTAACAGGATCAATTTTATATTGAGTTTTGACTCCTGATAGATACTCTTCATATGTATATTCAAGACCACTTACTCCGATTTTGTCATTGTTTGAATAGCCTTTAGCACGCATATAACTGAGTTTTTCATAAGGGATATCATTTACAGAACCTACGATTCCTTGAAGTCCTTCAATACCTACATACTGTCTTTCCCATGTTGTTCCCCAAGAGAATCCTGGAAAGTCATTTAGGTTTTCGGATAAAAATGATATATCTGCATCTGATGCATTTTCAAGGATAATAGCAGCATTCCCTTGTGTTTGAGTATTCATCTTTAAATAAACTTTGAATGCTTCTTTCTGAATATCAGTAATAGTTGCGATATGTTCTGGTGTAACACGGCTTAGCTTTAACTGATTTACTTTAGCATCATTGAAGAGTAATTCTTTTAATTCTTCAGATGTTACCAAGTCTTTTCCATTTTCATTTAGAAATATATACAAATCTTTAAGTTCACGGTCCATTAATTCAAATTCAACTTCATATCGTTCTGCAAACTTCAATGCCAGATCATATTGATCATACATATTCATAGCACGTCTTGATAAGTAGTTTATGGTATTAATGGGTTTGTTTGTTACTACCAATTCACCATTTCGATCGTATATTTCACCGCGTGCGGTTCCATTTGTTATCGGAATGGTTTCTTTCATAGCAACTAAATCTTTGTAGTGTTCGGCATTAATAATTTGAATATAATAAAGTCTACCAATTAAAGATGTTGCTACAAGCGCTACAGCCACCATTAAAATAACCATTCTTTTATTCATGGTTTTGAAAAGATTTAAATCTTTTTGTAAATGGTCACTACTTCCCTTGTAATTGCGTCTTTTAAATAAACTCATATTAATCTTCTTTCATTTTTGCTTGGCGGTCTTTAGCACGCTCTTTCTTTTGACGTTTGATATCTGTTTTGATAACTTCTCTACGTCTTTGTTGCATTAATTTTTCAATTTTTTGTTTGTGTTTACGTTTATATCCAGGTTTGACTTTAACATTTTTACGTTTAAGTTTTGCAACAACTTCTGGATCAAGTGGTCTTTTTCTTCTTTCAAAGTTAAAGAATGGTCTTGAATCAGCCAATGTATCTTTATTGATTCGCATGAATTTAAATGTAACATTTTGTGCCATAAGGCGTGTTATTGCATTTTGATCCGAATCATCAACCAAGCTAATACAGTATCCATCACGACCTGTACGTCCTGTACGTCCTGCACGGTGTGTATAGAATGATAAGTCATAGGTCGGAATGTTTGCATTCACAACGTGTGATACTTCTGGTAAGTCGATTCCACGTGCTGCAAGGTCAGTTGCAATAATATAGCGTACTTTCCCTGTTCTTATACGTTTAACAACTTGCATTCTTGCTCTGTCATCAACATCTCCATGAATCTCAACATTATCAATACCAAACTCTCTTAAGTAGAGTGCTATTTTTGAAACAGCTTCTTTTGTATTTGCAAAAACAATTACAAGTGATGGATTGATTGCTAGCAATACATCTAAAACAGATGCTTCTAAGCTTTTGTGTCTTCTGTGGATCAATATATGTTCAATCTTAGGTTGGAATCTTTCCTCTTGAGATTGAATTTGTACTGGATTTCTTAGATATTTTTTAATAAATTGGTTTAATCCTTGAGGTAATGTTGCACTAAATAGCATAAAACGTGTGTTATCTAAGAATCTTGAAGCAATACTATCTATTTCTTCAATAAATCCATAGTCAAACATCATATCCATTTCATCTATTATTAATAATTTTACTGTATCTACTCTTAAGACTGACCATGATAAAACATCTTGGAATTTCCCAGGAGTTGTTATTAATATATGGGGTTGTTCTTCTAGTCTTGTTTTTAATCTAGAGTTATCCATCCCACCAATTGCCAGTTCAACCGTCATATTAGGTTCAACTTCTTTAATCATTGCTGTAAAATCGTAAATTTGCATTGCAAGTTCACGTGTTGGTGCAAGTATAATTGCTTGGTTTGATATAATAGTTGGATCTACAGTCTCTAAGATTGCAAAAAGAAAACTGTGTGTTTTCCCTGTACCTGTAGGGGCCATAACAATTAGATCATTCTTTTTATTTATTTGCTCTAATACATCACTTTGTACTGATGTTGGTGATTTGAACCTGTTTAAAGCCATAAAATCTTTAGTTATTTGTTTCATTTATAACACCCTTTTCTAACAAGTATTCTTTGAGATAATCCAATAATTTTATATAATCAGTATTAAATTTACTCACTTCTTGTATCTTTTTATATTCTTTTTTTAAGTATTGGTGATATGGTTTATTATCCTGTTTACAAAGTATAGGACCTAAATATAGTTCTTTATCAGAATATGATTTCTGCCCTTTTTTGATTTTGAAAAGAGTAACTGCTTTTTTATTGTCATAAAGAAACATCTCATCAATAAAGTGAAATCCTCTTTCTATCAGTTCTTTTCTTAACCAATAATGCTTTGTATTGGACTGAATTATTAGCCTTTGATTTGTATTGAATTCATAATTATCAAGAATACTAAGAATTGTCTCTGCACCCATTCCTGCAATTACAAAAGTATTTGCATCCTGGTCAAAGTCTTCTAATCCATCCATCAATTCAAGTTCTATATAAGATTCAAAACCATGTTCTATAACATTTCTTTGAGCATAACTTAAGGGACCTGATGCAATATCAAGTCCATAAGCTTTCTTACATTTTCCATCTTTAATTGCTTGGATTATTAAGTATCCATGATCCGTACCCACATCAACAATAACATCTGTCTTATCGATAAGATCAAGTATTGCTTGAAGACGTTTTGATACGCTCATTAATGGCTTTCCATAAAGTCACGTAGACGTTTTGAACGGGTTGGGTGTTTTAGTTTACGAAGTGCTTTTGCTTCGATTTGACGAATTCTTTCACGTGTAACGTTGAATTCTTTTCCAACCTCTTCTAATGTGCGTGTACGGCCATCTTCTAGACCAAATCTTAATCTAAGTACTTTTTCTTCTCGTTCTGTAAGACCTTGAAGAACCATGTCAATTTCATCTTTTAATAACTGATTGTTTGCAAAGTCACTTGGTGATAATGCATCTTTATCTTCAATAAAGTCACCCAAATGTGAATCATTTTCTTCACCAATTGGTGTTTCAAGTGATACAGGATCTAGTGCAATTTTTTGAATTTCACGTACTCTTTCAGGTGTCATATTTTCCATTTGGGCTGCAATTTCTTCAGCTTCTGGTTCTCTTCCTAATTCTTGTACAAGTTGTCTTTGAATACGAGTTAGTTTGTTAATTGTTTCAACCATGTGTACTGGAATTCTGATTGTACGTGCTTGGTCCGCAATAGCGCGTGTTATAGCTTGTCTAATCCACCATGTAGCATAAGTTGAGAATTTATATTTTAATGAGTAGTCGAATTTTTCAACTGCACGAATCAGCCCCATATTACCTTCTTGAATTAAATCTAAGAATAACATTCCACGACCTAAGTATTTACGCGCGATTGATACTACAAGTCGTAAGTTAGCTGAGATTAATAGATCTCTTGCTTCTTGACCATCATAGTATGCGTTCAGTACGTTTTCTACATATGCTAGGTTTGCTTCATCGTTTTTATAATGTGCGACAATTGTCATACGAACATCGTCAATATTTAAATTTTCTAGATCTTCATCTGAGATATCAGGATCAATACGATCTTTATAGATTTCTTTAACCATTGTTTTAGCAAGTTCACCCTCATCCGCGCGACGTGCAATTTGAAGTTCGTCTTTTGCTGTTAGTAAGTTTGTACGTCCAATCTCTTTTAAGTACATTTTTACAGGGTCACTGATTCTAATTTCGTTTTGTGTTGTCAGTTCATTGTCATAAGATCTTAAGTCTACTGTGTTTCTTGATTCATCAAATGGACCATCTTCAGAATCACCATCGATATCTTCATCACCTAAAAACTCTTCATCTTCGTCTAAAAACTCTTCATCATCTTCATCTGTTAGGACAATGTCATTTTCACCAAACCAGTTGAATAGCTCATCTGTTTGATCATCTGTTAATTCTAAATGTGATATTGCTTTTTCAACTTCACTATTTAGTAAAACCCCCTCTTCTTTGTAATCCTTAATTAATGATAATTTTACTTGATCTAAAGTTTTAACTTTTTTCATAATTACCTCCTAGTATTTTTACGTTTTAGTATTGCATCTAATAATTTCGACTGCTCTTCTTTTCCTTGAGCAAGTTTTAATTTATTCAGCATACTGCTACTATTATTTGAATCCATTTTTTGCTTAATGGCTTCTATATTTTCTTCAACTATTTCTTTTTCATATGCATAGAATGTAAGTCTGTCTTC
This sequence comes from Erysipelothrix sp., assembly GCA_012727815.1. Lineage (GTDB taxonomy): Bacteria > Bacillota_I > Bacilli_A > Erysipelotrichales > Erysipelotrichaceae > Erysipelothrix. Next base: position 5,840 of record JAAYGI010000021.1, on the reverse strand, counting down.
TAGTTCTAAAATGAATTTACGCATTTTATCGCTTAGTTCATTTGATAGTACATCAGCCAGATCTAAATGATCTTGTGTTCTATATACATTTTGTATTAAAAGTGCTGTTTCTTGAGCCAATTCGTTGGGTAGAAACCCCAGAGACTTACTAAAGATTTGTGTTGCTTCTTTAGATAATATCATCTGATTTAGTATTTCAAGCTCAGCTCTTGGAATATTTTGTGTATAAAGTGCATCATTGTAATTTTCTACAACAGGCGCTGTTTGTGTCTCATAGTTTTCTATAGGAGCGTTTGTATTTCTAAGTTGTGCTTTTAATGTCAATACATCAAAACCAGATACCTTACTTAATTGTCCTAAATAGAAATCTTGTGTGAGCGTGTCTTGGTTTTCTAAATGTGGTAGATAGAATGATATAAGGCGTCTTTTATCATCAAAAGCGTCTATACCGTATAAACCAATACCATATGTTAGTAGAAAATCAAACCATCCTAGTGCTTCTTCAATTCCTTTTGATATGGCTTCTTTTCCCTTTTGCTTATATAGATCATCTGGATCTAAAGAAGAATCATTATACCATATCTTTAATGGGATGTGCATTCTGCTGAGTTTTAAGCCCAGTGCAAAGGTTGCATCATACCCTGCCTTATCAGCATCAAATGCTAAGAGTACAGATTTTGTATTACGTTTAATGAGTTGGAGTTGTGTTTCTGAACACGCTACTCCAAGTAATGACACGGCATTATCATATCCTGCCATTGAGAAGGCAAATACATCGGTAACACCTTCAGTTATAATCATTGTCTCAGCATTTCTAAATTCTTTTTTTACCCTATCAAGGTTGTATATGTTATTACCTTTAGTATATAGTTCACTTTCTCCAGTGTTAATATATTTAACTTTACTGTTTTGATCAAGTGCTCGTGCACTGAAGGCAATGGTATTACCATATTGGTCGTTGATAGGAAACATAATCCTTTGATAAAATACATCTTGTAAATCTTGAGCTCCAATACGTATAATATCAGCACTTAACATTTCTTCTTCTGTATAACCTTTAGCTTTTAAGAATTTCAATATCTGATTTCCTGATAAAGCCACTCCAATTCCAAATTTTTCAATAATTTCATCGGGATAGCCACGTTGCCTTAAGACCTCTAGTGCTGCTGCACCATCTTTTGACTTAAGCTGGTATGAAGTAAAGTTTTGAACATCCTTCATCAATGCAAATAGTTTTTCTTTATGTTTGTTTACCGGTTTGATGCTTGTTGTTTCATAGCGAGACATATCGATATTAAGATTTCTTGCTTGTTTTATAACAGCACTGACAAAGTTTGATTTCTCATACTTTTCAATGAATGTAAATACATTACCACCCTCACCACATACAAAACATTTGAATATTTGGCGTTCAGGATTTACTGACATTGATGGGTTAGAGTCCTCATGAAAAGGACACAAACCAACAAAGTTTTTCCCTTTTTTATTTAAAGGGATATATGACGATACTGTTTCAACAATATCTGATTTTGCTCTTATATCATCTATAAGTTCTTTTGGTATATTCCCCATCAAATCATCCTTTACATTTTAATTATTTAATTGCTTTTTTAATGATTGCAATTGCTTCATCAACAGAAACTCGTTTTTGTTCCATTGAATCACGTTCTCTAATTGTGACTTGATTGTCTTCTAATGAGTCAAAGTCAAATGTTACACAGTATGGTGTTCCAATTGCATCTTGTCTTCTGTATCGTTTACCAATACTTGCTGTTTCATCAAATTCAGTTTCAAATTCATCTACAAGTCTTTCCCAAACCTTACGTGCATCATCTGATAGTTTTCTAGATAATGGTAAGACAGTTGCTTTAACAGGAGCAACACGTGGTGAGAAATGCATTACAGTTCTTGTATCATTTTCTAATTCTTCTTCATCGTATGCATCACACATAAGTGCTAGCATTAAACGTTCTACACCAACGGATGGTTCAATAACATATGGAATGAATTTCTCATTTGTTTCTGAATCGTGGTATTCAAGGTTTTGTTTTGAGAATTTTTGGTGTTGGCTTAAGTCGTAGTCTGTACGGTTTGCAATACCCCAAATTTCATCAAATCCCCAAGGGAATTTATATTCAATATCAACAGTACCTTCTGAATAGTGGCTTAACTCATCTGCATCGTGATCTCTAAATCGTAAGTTCTCACGCTTGATTCCCATATCAACAAGGAAATCCATTGCGAATTGCTTCCAGTATTCATACCATTGGTTTGCTTCTTCTGGTTTAACAAAGAATTGTAATTCCATTTGTTCAAATTCTCTTGTTCTAAAAATGAATTGTCCTGGTGTAATTTCGTTTCTAAATGATTTACCAACTTGGCCAATACCAAATGGTAATTTTTTACGCATTGAACGTTGTACGTTTTTAAAGTTAACAAAGATACCTTGTGCTGTTTCTGGTCTTAAGTAAACAGCATTACTACTCTCTTCTACAACACCTTGGAATGTTTTAAACATTAGGTTGAATTCACGAATAGGTGTGAAGTCATGTTTACCACATTTTGGACATGGAATTTTATGTTTTTCAATGTATGAAGCCATTTCCTCAACAGTCATTGCACCTGCATTAACTTCATTGTTTGTAAACTCTTCAATTAATTTATCTGCACGGTGACGTGTGTTACAACTTCTACAGTCCATAAGTGGATCGTTGAATGTTTCCAAGTGTCCACTTGCTTCCCATACTTTTGGATTCATTAGGATTGCTGATTGTAATCCTACGTTGTATTGGTTCTTGCGAATAAACGCATTCCACCATAATTCTTTAACATTATCTTTTAGGTTGATTCCTAAAGGACCATAGTCCCAAGTATTTGCCAATCCACCATAAATTTCAGAACCTTGGAATACAAAACCTGCGGTTCTAACGTGACTCACTATTTTTTCAAATTCAAATTTACTCATTTTAAGTACCATCCCATCTTCTTTTAAGCTTCTTCTATTTCAATATATCCCAGTTGATTCAACAAGCGGTCTTTATTACGCCAATTCTTTTCAACGCGAACGTAGTTTTCTAAGTATACTTTTTCTCCAAGTAAACTTTCTAATTCTTCACGTGCTTGTTGTCCAATTTGAGAAATCATTTTACCTTGTTTACCAATGATCATTCCTTTTTGTGAATCTCTATTCACGAAGATAACAACACTGATAACCAGTACATTTTTCTTGCGTACCATTTTCTCTATTGCAACTGCAACTGAGTGTGGTATTTCTTCTTCAGTAAGATTGATAATCTTCTCTCTGATAATTTCTGCAATTATAAATTGTTCTGGATATGCTGATACAGTATCTTTTGGATAATACATAATCCCATCATCTAAGTATGATAATGTAACATCTAAAAGTGTATCGGTGTTTGCATTGTTAAGTGCTTATAAGGGCACAATTTCTGCAAAGTCTAATTTTTCTTTCATTTCAACAATACGCAGTAATAATGCATCTTGGGAAATTGCATCAATCTTGTTTAAGACAAGAATGATAGGTGTTTTTACTTTTGCTAATTTATCAATGATAAATTGGTCACCTGTTCCAAAAGGCACACTTGCATCCATTAGGTAGTAGATTAAATCCATTCCTCTAAAGTTTGAATATGCAATTGCATTCATTCTGTTTCCTAATTCATGTTTAGGTTTATGAACTCCTGGTGTATCTGTGAATATAATTTGGTATTCTTCTTCTGTTAAGACACCGATGATTGCATCGCGTGTTGTTTGTGGTTTATCTGTAACGATTGCAATCTTTTGTTTTACCAATTGATTGATAAGTGTTGATTTCCCAGCATTGGGTCTTCCTACAATAGATACAAAACCTGATTTAAAGTCTGTCATCAAGATCCTTTCTTCCAAACATCATTGGCATAAGCTCTTGGATGTTTGTTGTTTTTTCTTCTTTTTTATTTGATAAGTAAATTGGGGTATCTAGATTTAAGAGCTCAGATAAGACTTGTCTGCAAATACCACAAGGTCCTGCTAGTATGTCACCATCAGTAACAATTGCTATTCCTTCAATATCTTCTTTTCTATATCCTTTTGAATACGTTGCAAAGATTGCACTTCTTTCACCACAATTTGATGCACCATAAGATGCGTTTTCAATATTAGCACCATGGGTAATCACACCATCTTTTGTCAGGATGCTAGATCCTACATGATAGTTTGAATAAGGCGCATAAGCATTCTCCATTGCTTTGAATGCTTCAGTTAGTAATTTATCTTTCATAGCATATGTCTCCCTACGATTATCACTGCAACAATAACTGCATATATTGCACTGAGAAGTACTGCTGCCGCAGCAATATCTTTAATTTCTTTTACATGTAGATCATATTTGTCAACCAAGAGGTCACAAAGATCCTCTACTGATGAGTTTAGGAATTCTGTAATAATAACAATAAATATCGCATTAATTACAAACATCCATTCCACAAAAGTAATTTTAATAATTGCAAATACAATTATGGATGCGACTGCCAGAACAAATTGTAGTAAAATACTGTTATCATAACGTATTCCTGCCCACAAACCACTAAATGCATTTATGAATTTTCTAATGAATCTCTTCGTCAAATCTATCAGCAATTCCACTTAGTATCTCCTTCTGTAATCTCAACATCTCTTTTTCTTCATCTTCTGTTTCATGATCATATCCCAGTAAGTGTAAATAACCATGTACTACTAGAAATAAGAACTCTCTTTTTATTGAGTGTTTGTATTCCTGTGCTTGTGATTTACATGCATCTACAGAGATTATTATATCTCCAAGAGATGTAACACCGTCAAATACATCACCATCAACAAAACTTAACACATCTGTAGGTCTGTCTATATTTCTGTAATCTTTATTGTATTGATGTATCGTTTCTGTATCTACCAACACGATTGATACTTCAACATCTAAAGAAAAAGAAACAAGATTTAAAGTCTTCTCTAACAAAGGCCTTAAGTATTGTTCATAGTTTTCCCAAGTACTGTCTTCACTCTGATTTATAAAAGTTATTTCCATATGCACACTCCATGGATATTATATCATTTTACTATCCTTTTTTCAATTGATTACTGAGGTATAAAAATGTGTTTATATGGGGGGAATTGCAATATATTACATCTATAATACCTTAGCGTAAAAATATATTTTAAATAGAGTAATTTTCATATGCAAAAAGGATATATCCCCTACCAATGCTTATATCGAAGTTCAAAGAGGTAAAAAGGACATTAGTATGTCCTTTTTATTTCTTAACTCTTTTATTTTTCTTTAGTAGAAGGTTCAACAAATAGAGAGATACTATTTATTGCGATTGATAGTATCGTTAAAAACCAAAGGATTTTCGACATTGTTGGTACAACATCTTCAATCGCGCTATAATCAGCACTTAAAACCCACCTTTTAACAACACTATACTCTGCGGCAAGTGTTAATGCAGTAAACGACATGCTGAGAAAACGAAACCATCTCGCATCTTTCTTACCTACTGTCCATAGGACATTCAGCGAAGCTGTAATAATTGCTAATACACCAAATAAAACCCACATCATATGTTTCGCCTCCCTCCTGTATAACTTTTACTTCTTTCTACTTAAGACAGATTAGTAAGTAATTTCAGGATCTAGATTAATAATGAAGCAAGTCCCCTTACCTACTTTACTCTTAACATCAATCGTGCCACCATGTGCTTCAATAATTGACTTTGATATTGCCAACCCTAAACCACTGCTGCCACTATAACGTTCACGACTTGCATCGCCGCGATAAAATCTTTCGAATACATGTGGTAGTATTG
>JAAYGI010000020.1 GCA_012727815.1 Erysipelothrix sp. | reverse complement strand
CCGTAGTTGTTGACGGCTTGTTCTAAAGCACTTAATTCAGCTGATTTATTTTCAACATCTTAGTTCGTGTTTGATGAAATAATTTGTAATGACAAGTTTGATGCTGCCGCAGCATTTAAGCTGTCAGCTAAACCCTGAGGTCTAAAGTCAAACTCATGATTACCAAAGGTTGTGGCATCATAACCTAATTTATCAAAGAGATGTAAGGTTGGTGCATGTGTTGTAAAGATCGATTGGAAAAGTGTTCCTTGTGAATAGTCGCCTCCATCTACAATGAGTGGATCACTATTTTTTTGTTCGTTTTTAATTGCGGTAGAAAGACGGGCAATACCACCGCGCTCAACAATAGAGCCATCAATTTCTGTGTTATACGTTTCATGGTTATCATGAAAGTCATGAGTAAAGAGAATGGTAACATCACTACCATTTCCTTGAATGTTTAAAGGTAAGATAATAAATAAAGCTAAACTAAAGAGTATTAGCAGTTTTAGATACTTTTTCAAATGAATCACTCCTTGTACTAAATTATAACATAGTCCACACACTAGCCTTCAATATGCAACACAAGTACAAAGTATTAAAGTACTAGTAATAAACAAATCCCTTCTAAAAATCTAGAAGGATATACAAGCGTACTACTATTGGTTACCTATAAAAAGTAAAATATGTTAAGGTATATATCAAATGGAGTGATACAATGTTAAAAAATAATAAAAGAATTCTCATATCATATGCAATATCAATGCTTGTCTATATAGTATTCTATCTGATCTTACACTTTAATAAATTTTTTGGAATGAAGGAAGGGACAATTTCAATCATCATGATTGCATCATTTCTTATCATTCGTAATGTTGTCCGTTATTTTGTAGAGATTAAACCTTTAACAAAAAATAAATAGTGTTGTTCACATGAGTGTTATGTTAAAGTGATAGTGCTAACATCAATTTAATTGCACAAATTTTGTGCTAAACGATTGACAGTCATCACAAAAAGGAATATTATATCCCCAATATCAATGAAAAGAAGTAGTAAACTGTTGCATACTAAAGCGAGTCTAGGTTGGTGTAAGCTAGATAGTCACTGTAAGGTTGAACGCATCTCGGAGATTATTTTAAGTCAAAATAAAGTACGTATACTGGCGTTAACAGTTCGAGGTGGTCTTTTTATGAAGACAATTAGAGTGGTACCGCGATTTTATCGTCTCTTTCTACAAATGTAGGAAGAGATTTTTTTATTTTAGAAATGGAGACTATTGATGAAAAAAATATTTAGTATCATGCTTGTCATCGTGTTCTTGGTTGGATGTGGCCAAAAAGCACCCGAAAGTTTTCTTGATGAACTTTTATATGACAACCGGATTGTAGCAGGGGTAAGTCCTGATTATCCACCCTTTCAATATTTAAACAATAAGGGTGAAGTTGAAGGCTTTGAAGTGGATGTCTTAAAAGAAGTCGTCAACATTATTAATGAGAAACATGGCTTAGATTTAGAAATTGAATATCGTGTAATGGCCTTTGAAATGTTGGTCAGTTCCATTCATACCCGTCAGGTTGATATAGGATCATCAGGATTCACATGGGCACCTGATCGAGATGCCGTATTCTCAACATCCTTCTTTGATTCAGAGCAAATTATTATTGTCAAAGAAGACAGTGATATTTATACGGTTGAAGATTTAAAGAACAAACGTATAGGAGCAGGTCTTGGATCAACGGGTGAAGCGGTCGTTAAAGACATTGAGGGCGTTAAGATTACAAACTCTGATTATCCACTGATGTTCACAGCACTAAACAGTAAAAGTTTAGATGCAGTCGTCAGTGATAAGGTTGTGGGAAATGAGTTTATTAAAGAAATGAACCTCCGTCGTTTGGATGAGGTATTAGATAGTGAAGCAACAATGTTTCTTTACCGTCATAATTTAGTGTATTTAGAAAATGAAATGAATGCTGCAATCGAACAGTTACTCGATTCAGCGAAATATCAAGAAATATTAGAAAAGTGGGGCCTACAATAATGAGCAATATGTTTAGTTATGAAAATTTAATCTTTATCGTCAAGGGAGCGGGAATATCATTATTAATCGCAACCTTCAGTTTAATCTTTGGAGTCTTAATTGGATACTTCGTCAGTCAAATGCGTTTAAGTGATAAGAAAATTTCAAGAGTTCTTGCGAATATCTTTACTGAGGTTATTCGTGGAACACCGATGTTACTACAACTGATGTTCTTCTATTTGGTTGTTCCATACTTATACTTACAAGTCTTTGGAAAAGGTTTAGACGTATCACCAATCGTTCTTTCAATCATTGAGATCAGTATTAATAGTGGTGCTTATATTTCTGAACTGTTTAGAAGTACTATCATCTCGATTGATAAGGGACAAATGGAAGCAGGTAAGGCACTTGGTTTATCTAAGAAAGTGATCTTTAAACAAATCATTATGCCACAGGCAATGATTCGTATGATCATTCCTTTAGCCAATGAATATGTAACCTTAATTAAAGATTCAAGTTTAGGAAGTGCCATCGGTGTTGTGGAACTCTTACAAGCATCTAAGATTATTGGTAGTATTCATTACAACTATGTGTATCCATTACTTGGAGCCGGTGTCATGTATCTCTTAATGACGCTCGTCGTGTCATTTATTACACGTCAATTAGAAGGGAAGTACTTATTCAATGCTTAAAATTACAAATGCTTATAAACACTTTAAAGATGTTGATGCGATTAAAGATGTCTCATTAACAATTGAACAACATGATGTTATTACCTTAATTGGACCAAGTGGTAGTGGAAAGAGTACACTTTTACGCCTTATCAATGGTTTAGAAATATTAGATAGCGGAAGTATTACCTATCAAGATCAAGTCATTGATTATAACGATGAAGCAAAACTTGGACTTATTAGACAAGAAATTGGATTTGTCTTTCAAAACTTTAACCTCTTTAATAACTTAAATGTCTTAGATAACTTAATCTTAGCACCGATGCAACTGTTAAACATGCCAAAGGATGAAGCCATCGCTTTAGCAAAAGATTACTTGAATCAAGTTGGACTTGTCGACAAACTTGAAGCGGATGTTAAGACCTTATCAGGTGGACAAAAACAACGTGTGGCGATCGTACGCTCACTCATGATGTCCCCTAAGATTCTTCTCTT
>JAAYGI010000019.1 GCA_012727815.1 Erysipelothrix sp. | reverse complement strand
CTTGAAGACTCAATGGAAACTGTATTTTTCTTGATTGCTTTTTTCAAATAGTGAATTTTAACAATTCAAAAGCTAGATAATTAAAAGGATTAAGTGATCTATTCAGATCGCATTTATCTATAAAGAGTTTGATAATTTATTTTTTAAAAAAAGAATTTTATTTTCATGGTATCTGCTCTTCTTTTCTTCAACTTCACATCTAATTTGGCATAAAAAAAACTAGACCCAAGTTAGTGAATAACTTGGGTCTAGTTGACGCTCTTAATCTATTGACATATTACTGTTTTGAAGTTGAATCATTCCATAATAGAGACCTTGATGTTTCATAAGTTCTTCATGGTTTCCCTTCTCAACGATACAACCTTGATCTAATACGATAATTAGGTTTGCATCTTTAATTGTTGATAAACGGTGGGCAATCATTAAGGTTGTACGTCCTTGTCTGATACGCTCTAAACCTTCCTGAATTAATCCTTCTGTTTCAGTATCGATGTTTGCAGTAGCTTCATCCAAAATTAATATTTTAGGATCAACTACAATTGCTCTTGCAAATGCAAGTAATTGTTTTTGACCTGTAGAGAAAGCTGCACCATCTTCAACAACTTGAAAATCATATTTACCATCTAGAGTTCGTATGAATGAATCTACTTGAACAAATTCACATGCCTCTTTAATAGCTTGATCTGTTATAGACTTATTTCTAAGTCTTATATTGTCATTGATTGTTCCATAGTATATAAATGGATCTTGAAGAACAAGTCCCATCTTCTTACGTAACTCTTCAATTGGAAAGGATCGAATTGATACATCATCAATTAAGATGTCTCCTTCAAAGAATTCATAGAATCGCATCATAACATTAATAATTGAACTTTTACCACTTCCAGTATGACCTACAAGTGCTAAAGTTTCTCCTGGATTTACTACAAATGAGATATCTTTCAATACATTGTTAACACCATCATATGAGAATGTAACATTTTTAAATTCTATCTTTGCATTTGTAATAAGATTTGAAGCATCCGCATCTTGTTGTGGCGTATGTTCTTGGTGATCCATAATGGTATAAACACGATCTGATGCAACAATTGCTTGTTGATAGATTGCAAGACGATCCATGATCTGAAAGACTGGATCAAACAATCTATAAATAAGTTCAATGAAGGCCATGATAGAACCTACCATGATGGTACCATCACGTATTGCTTCAATACCTGATATGTATAGCATACTTGCCAGCGCCATTGATGTTATAACGTGGATTACTGGTGATAACAACAAGCCATCAAGCTTAATATTCATAACAGAAGCACCGTAGTATTCTTCATTAATATCTGAAAATTCTTTGATCATACGTTTTTGTTGATTGAATTCCTGTATGATTTTCATACCAGAAATACTTTCTGAAAGACGTGTATTAATCTCTGAGTTCTTCTCACGTGCTTTTTGATAGTACTTTGTACTTACCTTTTGATATATAAATACAAATGAGAACGCAAGTATTAGAAATATTATACAAATGATTGCAAGGGTTGCATTGAGATAAAACATCATTGCTAATATCCCTACAATCAATACTAGATTTACAAGTAATACTGACAGTACTTGAGAGAACATCTCTTGAATCGCTTCTGTATCGTTTGTAACACGACTCACAATACTTCCTACAGGGGTTTGGTCAAAATATCGCATCCCCATTGTTTGTAGCTTTTCAAAAAGTTCAATTCTAATTGTCTTAACAATCTTATTTCCTATCTTATGGAATCGTATTGTCCCTAGATAGTTAAGCACTGTATGAGTAGCGCTTGATAGAACAAAGAGTCCTATTAGTATTGATAACATCTTAATATCGAAGTTATTCTTTAAGATATAGTCATCAACCATAATCTTTTGTATAAGGGGCGACATCAAGTTAAATGTTACACCAACAAATATTAGAATAAATGCGATAACAATATCTTTTTTATATGCCTTTAATTGTTTTAATAATCTTTTAACAACCTTAATTTGCTTTTTTAGAGGCAGTTTATCTTGAGTATTAGGCATGATGTTCTTGCTCCTTTGCAAATTCTTGCTGTTTAAATATCATTGCATACCAACCATTATCTTTAATTAAAGATGCATGGTTTCCACGTTCTATCACTTTACCTTGATCCATAACTAAGATTAAATCCGCATGTTTTAATGCACTTAATCTATGCGCCAAGATAATCGTTGTACTGTCTTTTCTGTTTTCTTTTAATCCTTCTAAGATTAGTTCTTCAGTTTTAGCATCGACTGCTGATAAGGAGTCATCCAATATAAGAATATTAGAATCCAATAAGAGTGCACGTGCAATGGATACACGTTGTCTTTGTCCACCTGATAAGGTAACACCCTTCTCACCAATCAATGTTTGATAACCTTCTTCAAATCCTAGAATATCTTCATGAACACCTGCTGTTTTTGCAGCTTTAACTACATCATCAAATGATGCACTTGGGTGTCCAAATCGTATATTATCTTCAATTGTCATTGAGAACAAGAAGTTTTCCTGTGGGACATAGCCAATTGCTTGTCTTAGGTTATGTAGGTTAATATCTTTAATGTTTTTCTTGTCATATAAGATATAACCCTCATAATCATCGTATTCCCTAAGTAAGAGTTTAAGTAGGGTACTTTTACCACTTCCTGTTTTTCCTACGACTCCTAAAGTTTGACCTTCTTTTAAAGTGAATGCTAAATCTTCAATTGCATAAGAATCTTTTTCATCAGGGTATTTAAATCCTTTAATATTAAATTCTAAATCCCCTTCAAAAGATTCTAATTGAATTAAGTCATGATTCACGATGTCTTCTTTAACATTCATTATCTTTTCAATACGATCCAGAGCAACATTACCTCTTTCAACATTATTGAATAGAAATCCTAAAGCCATCATTGGCCATAGGAGTTGGTGTATATAAGATATAAATGTAGTAAGTAAACCTGTCGTTAATTCTCCAGTTTGAATTAAATAAATTCCAAATGAAAATACAATAATATAGATAATAATTAAGACACCCATTACAAGAGGATCAAACAATGTATCATATTTTGTTACTTGCATTTGTTTCTCAAGAACATCATCACTGTCTTTAGCAAACTGAATGACTTCTTCCTGTTCTTGACCAAAAGTTTTGGTAACTTTAATTCCTGAGATACTTTCATGTACCCTGTTATTTAAAGCTGAGAAAGCTTCTTGTGATTCCATAAATTTACTATGAATCAGCTTTCCTAATTTTTGTGATCCTATAATCATAATAGGCATGGGTAATACTGCAAAGAGTGTCAGTTTCCAACTGATGGTAAAAGTCATTGCAGCCAGTATGGTGAATCCACCAATAAATGCATCTGCAAATTGTAGTACACCATTACTGGCAACTCTTTGTATGGCTCTGATATCATTTGTAGCATGCGCCATTAAGTCACCTGTTCTATGTTCCTGAAAGAAACTTGGTGACATTCTTGTTAAATGTCTAAATAGATTTAGACGAATCTTTCTTTCTAGTCTATATGATGTAGCAAAAATAAATACACGCCAGCCATAACGTGCAAGATAGATTATAACAGCAATGAATAGGGTTGCTGCTGTATACATCAATAAAGATTCATGTGTCAATGTACCTTTTACAATCTCATCTATTACAATACCAACAATTCTTGAAGGTAATAGATTTAAGATTGCTATGAAGGTTAAACATAATATACCAAGTATATATGACCACTTCTCTTCTTTAATAAACCATGATATTCTTTTGAATACTTTCATGTCTTCTCCCTTATAAAATAAAAAAAGAGCATTTCTGCTCTTTTGTGATTCAAGATTATTTTCTTAAGCCTAAACGTGATATTAGTTCACTGTAACGATTAACATCTTCATTACGTAGGTATGTAAGTAAGTTACGACGACGTCCAACTTTCTTTAACAATCCACGGTTTGAGTGATGATCTTTTTTATGAATTTTCATGTGTTCTGTTAAACGGTTAATTTCCGCCGTTAATACAGCAACTTGAACTTCAACAGAACCAGTATCGCCTTCTTTGCGAGCATAGCTTTCCATAATTTCTTGTCTTTCAACTTTTGTTAACATAATATTTCCTCTTCTTTCTTTTAGACCTTCATAACCAAGCTAGCCGTATGAGGTACGAACTCCCTAGTTATCAAGCTTATACATAATATCACATTTAAAGTATATGTACAACGGATTTAGTGCATTTTATAAAATTTATAGTTCAACTTTTTTTAGCTGAGAAAAATAGATTCTTATGCTTGATTCCATTTCTTTATTTTACTATACTAGTATTTTTATTCAATTAAATTAATAGACCATTACATGATATAATATATAAAGAGAAAAGAGGTATATATTATGAATATTGGTTGGATTGGTACAGGTGTAATGGGAACACCAATGGCATCTCATCTTGCAAATGTAGGTCTTAATGTTAAAGCTTATAATAGAACTTATGAAAAGGCTCAAAAATTAGAACCTTTAGTAAGTGCTCAAACATCCATTGAAGATACAGTAAAAGATGCAGATATTGTATTTACAATTGTTGGTTATCCTAAAGACGTTGAGGAAACATTTACAGAAATCTTTAAACATGTTAAAAAAGATACAATTATTGTTGATATGACAACATCGTCCCCCACTCTTGCACAAGACTTATATAATAAAGGTAAAACTTTAGGTTTATATGTACTTGATGCACCTGTAACAGGTGGAGATTTAGGAGCAATCAATGCTACATTATCTATTATGGTTGGTGGAGACAAGGACATCTTTACAAAAGTAACACCACTTTTTGAAGTAATGGGAAAAACTATAAACTATATGGGTAATGCTGGTAATGGACAACATGCCAAGCTTGCAAACCAAGCTGCAATTGCTGGAAACATTGCTGGAGCTGCCGAGGCACTGGCATATGCTAAATACAAAGGACTTGATCTAGATGCTATGTTAAATGTTATTGTTGGAGGAAGTGCTTCTTCATGGCAAGCAGCTAACAATGGTCCAAAGATGATCAAAGATGACAAATCTCCAGGTTTCTATATCAAACACTTCTTGAAAGACCTAAATCTAATTCTAGATGAAAAAGATGATTTAAAACTTAAGATTGTTGAAAACGTTGTTAAGATTTATGAAACACTTGTTGATTCAGGATATGAAGACTACGGTACACAAGCAATTTTTGATTATTACTTAGACCAAATTAAATAATAAACTATCACAGATCATAAGTTCCTCCTGAATAAATTACAATTAATTGTAGTTTACTCAGGAGGAACTTTTTATATGCTTATATATCGTAAAAAAGTGGATGATTGCTTTGTGATAAAGCATTCATCCACTTTTATTAATATACATATGGTTTTCTGTTCACTTTTGCGTAAGCTTTTTCTTTCAATTCATTCATAATATCGAATGTTAACTTACTTAATTCAACACCTTTTAATTTATTATAGGTTTCAGGTTGAATCGGTTCAGACATGTAAACATGAATTGTATCTTGTTTCTCATTGTAACTCTCTTTAATATATAGAACTACAATTGGAGCATCTGCTTTTCTTAACATAGAGAATAAGCCATCTTTAAATTCCAACATGTCTTTTTGATAAGAACGGGTTCCTTCTGGAAACACCAAGACGGATGCACCAGTTTTAACATCTTTAACTGCTTGTTTTAAAAGCGTTAGACTTTTACGTGGGTCTTCTCTATCTAGTGGATAGGATTGACTCATCTTCATAAATGTTCCAGTAATAGGATTTGTAAATAGTTCTTTTTTAGCAATAAACCTAAAAGGTCTGTTAATAGCTGAGAGTGTTACAAATATATCATTTCTTGATTGGTGATTTGAAACAAAGATTGCTTTTTGGTTTGGATTAACCTGAGTGCCATGGGCTACTACTTTAATCTTTCTAAAACCAAAGTAATCATTTGGATAACGCTTCATTTCTTTATTAATGGTTTCTTGTTTTCCAAACTTTCTTAAGTATTGAGATCTTATCCAATAATATGGTAAGACTAAATATGTAACGAAACTATCAAATTTATTCATAAAGCATCACCACCGCCATTGCATAATCTTCATCATGAGATATACTCACACTTCCAATATTACTGATAGGCTTTCCCTGAGGACTTCGTAATACTTCAAAATCATGGAAATCTACGACTCCTATCCCTGTGCCGCACGCTTTAGAATATGCTTCTTTTGCTGCAAATCTTCCCGATAAAAACTCTAGTTTTCTTTTTTCAGTATTCATAGAACTGTAAATTTCTTTTTCATTGTCAGTTAATACCTTATCTAAAAAAGCATCGTTAGAAAGATGTTTTTTTAATCTAGGCATAAAGACTAAATCACAGCCCAACTGCAAATTTGAGAACCCCACTTGCAACCACCTCACCTTTAACAAGTGCTTTTGCACTTGCAATACCAATACTTCCTTTTAGACGATCTAATGTTACATGTAATTCCATTTGATCTCCTGGTATGACTTGTTTTCTAAACTTAACTTTATCCATTCCAGCAAAGAATGCGATTTTTCCTTTAAATTCTTCCTTACTTAAAAGTACAATTGCACCTGCTTGAGCAAGAGATTCCATAATAAGAACCCCTGGCATTACATGTTGCTGTGGAAAGTGTCCCATAAACTGCATTTCATTTGCTGATACATTTTTTATTGCAACGATACTTGTTTCATCCATAGATAAAACACTATCAACCAATAGAAAAGGGTATCTATGGGGAATTATTTCTTGTATTTGATTACTGTTTAAAATCATATTAAGACTCATACTTTCTGAATAAAAGGATTGCATTATGTCCACCAAATCCAAGCGAATTTGACATAAATACATCTATATCTTTTTTAATCGCTATATTTGGAACATAATCTAAGTCACATTCTTCATCTTGTGTTTCTAAGTTGATCGTTGGTGGAATGATTCCTTCTTGCATAGCTTTAATACTTAATACCGCTTCAATACCACCTGTTGCACCCAGTGCATGTCCATGCATACTTTTAGTTGATGATATCTTAAGCTTGTATGCATGGTCTTTGAAGACTGCTTTAATTGCTTCTGTCTCAAATTTATCATTGATAGGTGTACTTGTTCCATGTGCATTGATATAATCAACATCTTCTGGTTTTAGGTTGGCGTCTTTTAATGCATTTTCCATTGCTTTTACAGCACCCAATCCTGAAGGTGCTGTAATATGGTATGCATCACTTGTAGAACCATATCCGACAACTTCACAGTATATTTTTGCATTACGTGCAAGTGCATGTTCTAATGATTCTAGTATTAAAATACCAGAACCTTCTCCCAGTACGAAACCATTTCTATCTTTATCAAAAGGTCTTGATGCCTTACTTGGCTCTTCTGTTGTAGATAGTGCTGTAATTGCGTTGAATCCAGCAAGGGTATAAGGGTTAACACCCGCCTCTGTTCCACCTGCTATCATCATTTCAGCATAGCCACGTTGTATGTGTCTGAAGGCATCTCCAATTGCATGAGTTGCAGCAGCACATGCTGTTGTAACGGTAGTACTGTGGTTTTTGGCATCAACTGCTATTGCAACATTACCACTTGCCATATTCGGAATAATCATTGGAATAAACATTGGAGGTATTTTTGAATATCCACCAACAAATGCTTTATTTAAATCATTTGCAAAAGTGATCATACCACCCATTCCTGTACCCATTACGATTCCTAAATCATCTGGATTGTGCGCTTCATAAAGTTTTGCATCTTTTAGTGCTTCAATTGATGCGTATACTGCATATTGAGAGAATAAGTCTTGTCTTCTTGCTTCTCTTTTCGTTAAATATTTCTCACTTTCAAAATCTTTAACTTGTGCAGCTATCTTAACTTTCAATCCTTCAGTATCAAAGGAAGTTATATTTTCAACACAGTTTTTTCCAGCAATTGCATTATCATATGCACTTTGTGGATCATTTCCCAGTGGACTTACAATACCAAGTCCTGTTACTACAACTCTTTTTTTCATATAACCAAGCCTCCACAAACATTTAATGTTTGTCCTGTAATATATTTTGCATTATCACTTACTAAAAATGCTACTGCATTTGCGATATCTTCAACATCTCCGAATTTTTGAAGTGCAACTTTACTTAAAATATCAGTTTTAATTGATGCTTCTAAAGAATCGGTCATTTCAGTTTGAATAAATCCTGGTGCGACACAGTTAACACGAACATTACGACTTGCCATCTCTTTAGCGATCGATTTTGAAAATCCAATAACTCCCGCCTTACTTGCTGCGTAGTTGGATTGCCCTGCATTTCCAATAACTCCAATGACTGATGTTATGTTTACTATTGAGGCATTACCATCTCTTAGAAGTTGTCTGGTAAATGCTTTAGTCATGTTAAAAACACCTTTTAAGTTAATATCAATCACAGCATCAAATTCTGCTTCTTTCATGGCCATCAAGATATTATCCTTTACAATTCCTGCATTATTTACAAGCACTGATACACTCCCATATTCTTTTTTGACTTCTTTAGCAAATGTATTTGAGAGTTCATAATCTGTACTGTCAATTTGCATTAGTATAAAGTCATCACTTTCTAAGTTTTTTATTGTATCAAGGTCATAGTCTCTAACATATGTACCAATGACAAAATAACCAGCTTCAACAAGTTTTAAGGCGATTGCATGCCCTATTCCCTTACTTGCACCAGTTACGATTGCAATTCTTTTACTCATGGTAGTACTCCTTTAAAGTGTTAATATCATAGACATTGAATGTCTCAATATCTTTATTTATCTCTTTAACAAATTTACTTATAGTATTTTTAGGACCCACTTCAATGATTCTTGTTACATCCATATCTATCATTTTTTGAATGGAAAGTGCAAGTTCTGTTTTTTGTGAAATTTGTCTTTTTAGTGAATCTTTGAAGTTATCTTCTTGAATCATTGCATCAACATTATTGATGAATTTTATTTTTGGTATCTTAAATTCGACAGTCTCAAGTATTTTTCCAAAGTCTTCAGATGCTTCTTTTAAAAGAGACATGTGTGATACACAGGATACCTTTAAAGGAAATGCTCTTACCTTGTTCTGTTTTAGTATCGGTAGTAAAACTTCTAAATCCTTTGTATAACCACCAATTACAATTTGAGAGTATGTATTAACATTACAGATTTCAATACCCGTATCTTTAATTAAAGATGCAACTGTTTCTCTATCTGTTCTAACACATGCTGCCATGGATGTTTCTTTGAGTTCAAATGCTTCACTCATAAGTTTAGCGCGCTTTTCTATCAATTTTAAACCTGTCTCAAAATCAAAAACACCTGCACTATAAAGTGCATTGTATTCTCCAAGTGATAAACCAGCTACAATATTTGGATTCACATTGTGTTGTTTTAGTATTGTGTCAAGTACAACTCCTAATACAAAAAGGGCTGGTTGTGTATATTGGGTTTGATTAAGTTTATCTTGATCAAGATTTAATAAATCATATCCTAAGATTGCTTCAGCTTGCTTATAAAGCGTGTGCGCACTCTTATATTCATCGACTAAATCTTGTCCCATATATAGAAATTGCTGACCTTGGCCAGCAAATATAAATCCTATTTTCATTATGCATTAATCTCAATATATTCAACAATATCACCAACTGTTTTCAATTCTAATATTGCCTCTGTTGGTACTTCGACTTCCAATTCTTCTTCCAGTTCCATAACAATTTCCATTACTGCTATTGAATCTGCATCAAGGTCATCCATAATGTTTGAATCTAAGTTTATATCTTCAACTTCTATATCTAATACTTCTGCTACTATTTTAATTACTTTATCTTTCATCTTATATCTCCTTAGTTTGACTATCAAACTATATATTTTTTAAGGACCTTTGTCAAGTCCACTGAATTAGTACGCTACCATAAGATAAGCCACCACCAAATGCTACAAGAATCAGTTTCATTCCTGGTTTGAAATATCCTTTTTTGTTGGCTTCATCAAGTAGTAATGGAACACTACCACTTGAAGTGTTTCCGTACTCTTTTATATTGCTTAAGAATTTATTTGGGTCACCTTTTAACATTCTTGCTGAGGTTTCCATAATTCTTTGGTTTGCTTGGTGTGATATGACATAATCAATATCATCAAGCTTTAGATCGTTTTTCTTTAATACTTCATTGATACCTTTATTCATTGCATCAACTGCAAACCTGAATACGGCTTGCCCTTCCATTTTAAAGTAAGGGTCTTTTTTTGTGTCTCTTTCAACAAATGGATTTGAAAAATCTGAAGATGAAGGTGCTGTTAAAGAATTTTGGATATCCGATACACTGTGAATATATGAATCGCATAGATTATCTTTATCGTATTCAACTAAAACGCATCCTGCACCATCTCCAAATAATATAGAGGTTTTTCTGTCTGTAAAATCCATAATTCTAGAATTAAAATCTACACCAATTACTAATACTCTTTTATAGATCTTTGATTTAATAAAAGCACGTGCTGTATGAAACGCAAAGATGAATCCTGAACATGCTGCATTAATATCAAATGCTGGGATGTTCTTTTTAATACCCAATTCTTTGCGAACAGTGTTTGCAACTGTTGGTATCAAATCATCTGGGGTATATGTCCCTACTACGATACAATCAATAGATTCTAGATCTATATCTTTTAGAGCATCTTTTGCTGTATGTAGTGCCATATGAGAAGTTGATGTATCTTCATAATAACGTGTTTCAATGCCTGTTCTTTTTTGAATCCAAGCATCATTTGTATCCATTATCTTTTCTAGATCAAAGTTGCTTACTTTATGCTTTGGATAGTAACTACCTGTACTAACTATTTTGAGGCTCATAAATGACGTCTCCTATATTTCTGAATTTCTCATATCTTAACTTTAAGAGTTTCGCTGGTTTCATTTTCGAATATTCTGCCAGAGATTTTATGAGTGATTCCTTAAGATTGAGCATTAGATTTTCATCTTCTTCGAAAATATTCTCAATGATTCCAAGTTTCTTTAAGTCATAACTTGTAATCTTCATGAGATCTACAATATCTTTTGCTTTAGATGCATCTTTGAATAGAATAGATGCGAAACCCTCAGGTGAAAGAATTGAATAGATGGCATTTTCTAACATCCATATTTCATTTGTAACTGAAAGTGCCAATGCACCTCCACTTCCCGCTTCACCCAACACAATTGAGATTGTTGGAACACTTAGTTCCATCATCTGTAATAAGTTTTGAGCGATTGCTTCACCTTGTCCACGCTCTTCTGCACCAATTCCAGGATATGCTCCCGGAGTGTCAATAAGCGTAATAATTGGTCGGTGAAATTTTTCTGCTTGTTTCATTAATCGAAGTGCTTTACGGTATCCTTCAGGATGTACCATCCCGAAGTTACGATGAATGTTCTCTTCGGTTGTCTTTCCCTTAACAACAGCAATTACTGTGACAGGTGTACCATCAAGTGTTGCAATACCACCTACGATTGCACCATCATCTCTATAGTATCTATCGCCATGTAACTCAATAAAATCTTCGAATATTTCATCTATGTATACTAAAGCATTGGGTCTGTCTTTATCTCGTGCTATTTGCACTCTATCCCAAGGTGTTAGACTTTGTCTAACTTGTTTTTTAAGTAATTCGAAACTATTTTCTAATTCTTTTGTATCGATATTTTGAGATTTTAAATGGGTTATTTCTTTTTCTAAATTTTTTAATTGATCTTTCATTATTTCACCCCATGTAGATTTAAGAGTAAAGAAAGTGTTTCCTTCATATCATGACGGTGAACTATCTTATCTATAAATCCTTTCTCTAATAGAAATTCTGAACTTTGAAATCCTTCTGGTAAATCTTCTTGAATGGTTTGTGCAATAACACGAGGTCCTGCAAATCCAATCAATGCTTTAGGTTCGGCAAGAATAATATCACCAAGGTTTGCAAAACTAGCACTAACGCCTCCTGTTGTTGGATCCGTTAATACTGATATAAAAAGTCCACCTGCATTTTGATACTTCCCAATTGCACCACTAGTTTTAGCCATTTGCATTAGACTGATAAGTCCCTCCTGCATACGTGCACCACCAGATGCTGCAAAAAGAATAACAGGTTTTCTTTGCTTCAGAGCTCTTTCGAAGGAGCGTGTGATACGTTCTCCTACTACTGAACCCATTGAACCCATTAAGAAATCAGGGTCCATTATGATACCAATAACTGATTTACCGTTTAGTTTTGCTTCAGCACAAACTACAGCATCATAGACCCCCAAAGAATCTGTTAGAGATTCTAGTTTACTTTGATATCCTGGGAAACTAAGTGGGTCTGTAGATTTCATAATATGGTTAAATACATGAAACTCATCAAATACAAGTCGCGCTCTTTGTGCGATATGCATTCTCATATGATAATCACATTCCATACATACTTTAAAGTTTTCTTGTAGTTTAGCACCATCTAGCGTTGCATTACACTTTGGACATTGCTCAAACATACCATCTGGAACTTCTACTTTCTTTTCAAGTAAGTCGTATCCTTTTAAAGTATTTACCTTTTCTTTTTTCTCTTTTAAATTTCTAAACATTTATTCACCTATTTTCTAACATTGTTTTTATTAAGGAAGTATCATACTTATGATCAAGAAATGATTCATTCAGTAAAACTTCTAATAAAAAATCTACATTGGTGTTGATACCATCGAGATCGATTTCTTCTAAACAACGTATCGCTTTTTCTATGACTTCATCTCTTGTTTTTGCATATAAGATTACCTTTGCGATTAATGAATCATAAAAAGGTAATACTGTATAACCTGAATATACAAATGAATCAATACGAACACCCATACCACCTGGAAAGTGAACTGATTTCAATTTTCCACTTGATGGTCGAAAGTTATTGTAAGGATCTTCAGCAGTAATTCTTAGTTCTAGTGAGATACCTTCAGCTTTAATATCACTTTGTTTGAATGATATTGGATTACCTTGTGCAATACTGAGTTGCTCTTTTACAAGATCAACACCACTAATCATTTCAGTAATTGGGTGTTCAACTTGAATACGTGTATTCATTTCAATGAAATAAAAGTTCTCTTCTTTATCCATGATGTACTCGATAGTACCACATGATTCATAGCCAACACTTTTTGCCGCTTCAACACTTGTAGTGTAAAGTTTTTCTTTTGTTTTCTCACTAAGATTAGTACAGGGTGCTTCTTCTAACATTTTTTGATTATTTCTTTGAACAGAGCATTCTCGTTCAAATACATGAACTACATTACCAAACTTGTCACCCAAAATTTGCACTTCAATGTGACGTGGTTTCTCAATAAACTTCTCCATGTATACATCCGCATTACCAAATGATAGCTTAGCTTCTTGTGTTGCTTGATGATATGCATCTTCAATCTCATCCATGCTGTAGCAAAGACGCATCCCTCTTCCACCACCACCTGCACTGGCTTTAATTAGAAGTGGAAGTCCAATAATTTTAGCTTCTTTATAGGCTTGGTTAACATTTTTTACCAAACCTTTTGATCCAGGAACAATAGGAACCCCTGCTTTACGCATTGTTTCGCGTGCTTGATGTTTATCTCCCATGAGTTCAATCAGTGCACTTGAAGGTCCTATAAACTCAATACCCATACGTTCGCAAGACTTTGCAAAAGATGCATTCTCACTTAAAAAACCATATCCTGGATGAATGGCATGTGCGTTGGTATTGACGGCTGCTTGTAATATCGCATTTTCATTTAAGTATGAGTTTGATAGATTATAATCTCCAATACATACTGCTTCATCTGCTAAGTGAACATGAAGTGCATCTTTATCAACATTTGAATATACTGCAACTGTTGATAGGTTTAGTTCACGACATGCTCTAATAATCCTTACAGCAATCTCCCCTCTGTTGGCTATTAATACTTTTTGTATCATGATATTTCAAATAGCGCTTGATCAAAAGATACCGCTTCTCCATCATTTACAAGTATGTTAGAAATTACTCCTGATTTATCAGCTTTAATCTCATTCATAACCTTCATGGCTTCAATAATACAAACAACATCCCCCTCTTTAACACTTTGACCTGTATTAACATAAGCTTCACCATCTGTTGATGGTTTAGAATAAAATACACCTACTAAAGGCGCATTCAGTGTTTTAACATTGCCTTTTACTGGGGTTTCACTTATAAGTTCTTCACTTGGAAGAGCTTGTGTAACAAGCTTAGTTTTTGCTTTATTTAATGATACTTCAAATTTATCGTCTTTATATGTTATCGATTCTAAGTCCGATAATTCCAATAATTCTATTAGTTTTTTAACTTCTTTTATATACATAAAAACCTCCACAAACAATAGTTTGATGTTCAAAGTAAATCATATTGGCAGGCTTTTTACAAGTTAATGCTGTTTATGAAATACGAAAACTAAGTGAAAATCAAACCTTAATCGTTTTCTCTAAAATAGATTTCAGACTATCTTCCATCTATTTCTACATACTATATATCATATTAGTTTGATTATCAAAGCAAATCGTATTATAATGGTATTTACTTTAAAGGAGATAGACAAGATGACAAAAGTTTTAATTAAAGATAACCTCACAATTAATACAAATCCTGAAGGTTTAAAAAACAACATTGAAGATGAAATAAAAGAACTAGAAAAACTTGAAAATTTAAAAGTAAAAGATATTAATGTTTTAGTAATTGGTGGAAGTTCAGGCTATGGCCTTGCAACACGCCTTGTTCTAAAAGAAAAAGCAAATGCACATATTGTAAGTATTAGTTTTGAAAGAGAAGCTAAAGGAAAACGTATGGGCTCCCCTGGTTATTACAACAATTTATATTTTAGTGAAAAATATCCGGATACTGTTGATATCAATGGCGACGCTTTCTCACATGAAATAAAAGAATTGGCAATTGATTCATTTAAAAAAGACAATAAAAAAATAGACTTAGTTGTCTATTCGGTAGCAAGTGGTATTAGAATTGATCCTGATACTCAAGAAAAGTATGTATCATCACTAAAACCAATTGGTAAATCTTATACAGGTCTCAACATTAATATTGCGAAAGAAATACTGGTTGAAGAGACTCTAACACCTGCAAGTGATGAAGAAATAGCATCAACACTTAAAGTTATGGGTGGTGAAGATTATTTATTGTGGGCTAAGGCATTAAAAGATGCGGATGTACTTAATGAGAATGTTAAGTTTGTAACTTATACTTATCTTGGACCTGAGTTAACACATGACATTTATAAGAACGGAACTATCGGTCTTGCTAAAAGAGATTTAGAACGTGCTAATGATGCTATCAATAAACTGATTGAACCACTACACGGTAAGTCATATATCAGCGCTTCAAAAGCTGTTATTACCAAAGCATCTATCTTTATACCTACAATGGCATTATATGCAAGTGGACTATTTAAAGTTATGAAAGAAATGAACATCCATGAATCGATAACACAACATAAATACAGACTCTTCAATGATTTCATCTTTAACAATACAGATGAGACATTGATTCCTCTAGATGCATTTGAAATGGATCCAAAAGTTCAGGCTAAAGTAAATGCCCTCTTACAGGATATTTCAACTGATAACTTTAAAGAACGTGTAGACTTTGATAGTTTTAAAAAGGAATATATAGCACTCAATGGATTTTAAATTATTTAAATTCGATTCTGTTAATTCGACCAATGAACTTGCTAAATCACTCGTAGATGCAACTACATCTCCTTTTCTTGTTGTTGCCGATAGACAATCATCAGGAAAAGGAACAATGGGTAAATCTTTTTACTCACCTGAAAAAAAAGGAATCTACATGACCCTATCTATTCAACCAAATTTAGGAGTCGATGCAGTTCAAAATTTAAGTATTGATCTTGCTGGTTTAATATCTGAGTATATCAATAAACTCTATGATATAAATACTAATGTTAAACATCCAAATGATATTATCTACAATGGTAAAAAATTAGCGGGTATCTTAATTGAAGCCTCTTATAATATGGAACTTCAATCCTATGATTCAATTCTGATCGGAATTGGTATAAATCTTGTTCATGATGATTTGATACCTGATGATCTCAAGGATATCTATCTGTCTCTTGATATGATTACACCACTTGCAATAGACAAAGATTCACTGATTGAAGCAATTACACATTTAATATTAAAACACTTAGAAGATGGGGATAGATATGAAATTAACAACTAAAGCATTAACACGTATTTCGTTCAATGTTGCACTGATTGCAACATCAGCTTATATAACAATACCTGTAGGGCCTGTTCCCTTTAGTTTGCAGATATTTGCTATTTATAGCATTGCATTTTTAAACTCTAGAAAGACTGCGGTCTTAAGTATTTTATTGTATATCTTATTAGGTTTGGTAGGTTTTCCTATATTTAGTAATGGCCAAGGTGGTCTTGCAATCTTAACATCACCTACCATTGGATTTATACTTGGATTCATACCCCTTACCTATATAACTTCAAGTAAAAAACACGACAAGTTCCCCTTGCATGTTTTCATCATTGCAAGTATTAGTCTTTACCTATTAGGGGTATTGGGATTGGTATCCTACTTTAAATATATTGCACATATTCCCTATAGTATTCCAGCTATCGTAAAATCATCAGTCATTGTTTTCATTCCAAGTGACTTTGTCGCATTTACTTTATCTTTTGAAGTCAGTAAGAAGCTTATCACTCAATTGAATCTAAATTTAAATGAGCTATAATATACAAGGTGATAAGATGGAAACATTCCTAAAAACAATTAACTTTAATCCTATTATTATAGATAATATAAAGGATATGAATCCAAGAACTATAAGTGTTCTTAATGATTTAATACTTCTTAAAGATAAGTATGATCAACATAATATTGAAACCTCAATCTTTAGTGATACGGTTAAAGATATTGAATCAAGGCTTATTAAAAACTACAGCAATTCTAATGATATTAATTTAAAAGATTCAGACATGAAGTGGGTTCAACTTGTTCTTGATATGAAACTCTTCAAGATTCACAGTTTAAGATTTCAATACTTCCCACTTGATTATAAAGAAATTGAAAGGGAATCCTTTGATGCCATGCCACTCAGCGATGCCATTAAGGAAAGATTTTACGAAGGAATGCCTCTTATTAATGTACATATAGAAAATAATACCGACCTGTCACAAGCTGCAGTCGATAGATCATTTGATATGGCATGTAAGTTCTTTACAAACTTATTCGATACTGTTGAATTCAATGGATTTGTTACACGTACTTGGTTAATTTATCCAGGAATTGTCTCATTATTGAATGATAACTCTAATATCAGTAAGTTTGCTAAAAGATTTGAAATTATAGCTAGTAACAGAGCTGATTATCAAGTCTTGTCTCGTGTTTACGGAACTAAGGATCTTGATATCATTGCTACATTACCTAAAAATACAACACTTGAAAAAAAGGTGTTCGATAACCTAAATAAATTAGGTGTCAGTTTTGGTTATATGAAATTCTAGTCCTAAATATAGGACTTTTTATTTATCCCATAATTTAACACTAGATATACTAGGTTGCTTTTATTAAATACTGTATAATTATATAAGTTAAGGAAGTGTGTTATGAATCAGAGAAAATTTAAATTTTTACTTAGCTTTAGTATACTCATTACAGTTTTACTAGCAGTATATCTAGCAATCCCTAAATCATACTCAAGTAATGAAGCTTTCGAAATTACTGTTGAAGCATTTGATTATTACGATCCAAAGAATCTATTTAAAGATTATTCATATGACAATCCTAAATTATATGTTAAAAATAATTTAGGTTGGAAAAAAATGTCATTTGATGAGCCTTTAAAAATAGCTGAGGAAATGAGAGTAAAAATTATAGGTAAAAAATCCTCTATTAATACAATTGAAACTATCTTTGATATCACAGGTGTAGATAGTACACCTCCCATCATTGAAGTTATCAGTGATAACATTGAATTAGTTGGCAGTGAAGGCTTACAAAATCATCTTGAATATAATGTATTAGACTATCGTTACGGTGAATATGACTTCCAATTAAATAAACCTGAGATTAACTATGTTTCGCTTCAAATAGGTCAAGATGAGTACACTATTGAAGCACAAGACTTGTCAGGAAACCCTGTTTCAAAAACAGTTAAGTTTAATGTCTTACCTTATGACATCAAACCAGAAGAAGCCAATAGCAATGAGGTTTTTATTAATAAAGCAAGAAGACTTGCAAGTGACTTTGTTCCTGAAATGGAAAATGTTCCTTCCAAATACAATTACCCTTTTAGAGATAGAGATTTCAAACTAAGACCTGAAGCATTGGCAATGTATACATCAATGATTGATACATTACACAGTGAAACAGGACATTGGGCACTTATCAATAATTCTTATAGACCTTATGACAATCAAGTATCCCTTTTCAATCGTTATGTTGAAAGAGATGGTATCGATGCAGCAAATCAATATTCTGCAAGACCTGGACACTCTGAGCATCAATCAGGCTTAACCCTTGATATAAGAACCAAAGAACTTGATTACAAGGACTTCCATAAAACGGAACAATATACATGGATTAAAGAAAACGCACATCGTTTTGGATATATCATAAGATACACTGAGGATAAAGTTGATATCACAAAATATATCAGTGAGCCTTGGCATCTACGATATGTCGGTGAAGAACTTGCAACATATCTTTACAAAAACAATCTTTCATTGGATGAATATTATATTTTAAACTTAAAATAATTAATAACCTTACAAGCAAAAAAACTTTATGACATATAGGTCATAAAGTTTTTTCT
>JAAYGI010000018.1 GCA_012727815.1 Erysipelothrix sp. | reverse complement strand
TTAAATAAAACATATAAATCTTGGAAGATGTTCAGTGATGAAGAGTTAGAATCACTGCTTGAGTATATGTTAGAATTTGAATTTCTAGAAGATTTAGAAGGTGAGTTAATAGCAGGAAAAGAAGCAGAAAGACTTTTAAGAAGTCGAGAATTCTTCGCACACTTTGACTCGACGGATGATTTTTCTGTTTATAATAATATGAAGAAAATAGGGCAAGTCCCACTTTCGGTCAGCGTACAAGTAGGACAGAATATATATTTGTCTGCTAAGGCTTGGCAAATTAAAGATATTGATGTAAAAGGTAAAAAAGTTCATGTCGAACTTGCAGTCGATGGTAAAGCGCCTATATTCCATGGAGATAGAGCAGATGTTACCAATGAAATTCGTATGCGTATGAGAGAGATACTCTTAGATACAAGTCCATATGAAAATGATGGTAACATTAAGAAAATATTGGATAAGATATCTGCTACAACTTTAAAAGAAGAAGGATTGAATTGGCTGGTAACAAATGATGCATCAGGTTTAGTAACTTTTAAAGGTACAAAGATCAATGCAACACTACAACTTTGCTTAAACATGTTAAATGAAAGAAGTGCTTATAGACTTTATGAACAAGAAAGTTTTATCTACGGTCCTAATATTAAAGCTGATATCAAGAAATTGCTGCAACTTAAATATTCTGAAAAAGATATCTACAAATATCTTATAAAAAATAAAGATCTTGCTGAAGTTTATTTAGTATCACACAAGTATCGTATTCTTCTACCTGATACACTAAGAGTTAAATACATTATTGATAACTTCTTAGCACTTGATGAAATGTATGAGTATATAAAATCTTATAAAGACTAAAATTGATGAATACAAATAAAAACGCCATATCTGGATACTGTCTTATGACCAATATTCAAATATGGCGTTTTATTTTAATGTATTAGAAATCAAATGCGTCTTCACGCTTTTGTTTAAGTTCAGCTTGTAGTTCAAGTGTTTCTAGTAATTGATATGCCAATCTATCGAGTCGCATATCAACATCATCATCTTGAATCATATTATTTATAAAAGAAGTATCTTCTATAAATACGTATGAATCAAGTACATCAGCCTTCATATATTTTAAGACTGGTTTTAGTTGGTATTCAGGAACTAAGAAATGTTTACTTGTTCCAGCTGTTGTAATGATTCCGATTGGTTTATCACGAAGTGAATCAATCGGTAATAAATCAAGTATGTTTTTTAGAACACCTGGAAATGAAGATTGATATACTGGCATTCCGATTACAAGTGCATCTGATTCTAAGATGCTGTCAATGATTAACTTAGTATGACCTGTATAATCACGGTAATCACGACCATCTGCAAATACTGTATCTAAATCTTTTAAATCTAAAAGCGTAAACTCTTGGTTAGGATCAACTTTACTAGCGAATGAATCCATTGCGATGCGTGTTTTAGTTCCGGATGTAGATCCAACAAGTCCTAATATTTTATACATTGTTACTTGCTCTCTCTTTGATTGCCTTTTTAACAGCAGGTGCGATAACTTCACCGATTAGGCGAATTTGATTTTTAACTTCTTCAAAGTCTAGTCCACCAATATCAAGTTGTAGTAAAAGTCTTTGATGATTAAATAGTTCATGGTGGTATAGTATTTTTTCAATGATACTTTCAGGTGATCCTACTATCATTACTGCACGTTTATCGAGTTGTTCAGAGAAAAGTCTTTTATCAAAAGAAGTTCCGTTGGCTGCTTTGAATGTTAAATCAACATGTGGATAAAAAGATTTCAATGCATCCTTTGGATCTGCTTGTGCATGGAATAAAGCGGTGATACCCACTGGTAATTCACCATGACCATAATGCTCAGCATAACCTCTGAATGCATCTACGGATTGTTTAAAGTGACTTGCAGGTCCACCAAGGGTTGCAAGAATCATTGGGATTCCCATGATACCTGCTTTAACAGCAGAAGCAGCAGGTCCACCAACTGCACGCCATATAGGAATAGATTCATTAAGTGGTGTAGGGTGTAAAACAGCATCTTTTAATTCAGCTCTATATTTACCTTTCCAATTAATAACCTTTTCTTCATTAAGTCTTTTTAGTAGATCTAGTTTCTCTTCATATAAAGCTTCATAATCACTTAGGTTATATCCTAATAGATCAAATGCTCCAACACGTGATGCACGTCCTGCAACAATTTCAGCACGTCCATTACTCAGTAGGTCAAGAGTTGTAAAGTCTTCATAGACTCTAACTGGGTCACTTACACTTAATACAGTAGCTGTGGATAAAAGTTTAATATCTTTAGTTTCACGCGCAATTGCTGCAAGAATTAAAGCATGTGATTGAGAGATAAAGTTCTCTTGGTGACTTTCACCCACACCAAATAGATCTAATCCTAAAGAGTCAGCAAGTTTAGCTGCTTCAATGATTTCTTCAATACGTTGTTGCTCACTGATAATTTCTCCTGTTATCGCATTGGGAGTATAATCACCCAATGTATATATTCCAATTTCAAAATCTGTTTCATATACTGGTTTTTTCTTTGTCATAGTATCTCCTTTAATTATTACGAATTCAAACTAATAAAACTATACCTTATAGCATAAAAATATGTTAGTAATTTGCTTAATAAAAGATAATGTAAGATGTTTTCATAAACTTTCAGAAAAACTTACAGTATAACGCTTGACAAATATATCATGCTTCTATATAGTTAGTTTCATAGTTCTAAGAACAAGAGAGTAGATTAATAAAAGGTAACAGCGAGTCAGTACAGAGTGGAAGATTGACAGCCTAATATTAGTTGAAGCGCACTTGGGAGAATTCAATCTGAAAACTAATAGTAGGATTGAACGGGTAGCTCCGTTATAAGTTTAAGGTGGTAAGTTTACTTACAACTAGAGTGGTACCGCGATTGTTAACACAGTCGTCTCTGGAAATATTTTTCCAGGGGCGACTTTTTTATATCTCGTCCCTGAAGTTAGAAGACAGGAGATGTATTATTATGAAAAAAATTCTAACATTATTAGTATCCGCGTTGATTGTATTATCTTTAACAGCTTGTTCATCAAAAGATGAAGGTGGCAGTGCTATTGATAAAATTAAAGCTAAAGGTGAATTGGTATTACTTACTGAATCAGGCTTCCCACCATTTGAATATGCTTCAGATGAAGAAGGTAGCGTTGATGGAGTATATGGTGTAGATATTGAATTTGGTAAGCTACTTGCTGAAAAATTAGGTGTTACACTTAAAGTAACAGATATGGATTTTGATTCTTTAACAATTGCACTAGCAGCTGGTAAAGGTGATATTATTGCAGCAGGGATTACAAACAATCCAGAACGTGCTGAAGTTGTTAATTTCTCAAAAACATACTTTGACAATGGTTTATTTGTTATCGTACATAAAGATTCAGATATTAAATCTGTAAAAGATCTAGAAGGTAAAAAGATTGCCGTACAACAAGGTACAACAGGTAATGATTATGCTGACAAGATTGAAAATGCAGAACCACAATTATTCAAAGGAATGGTTGAGGCAGGACTTGCAGTAAACAATAAGAATGCTGATGCATCCATTATGGATAAACTAACGGCACAAATTGTTGTTTCAAATAACCCAAATCTTATATTATTAGATGATGCTGTTGAAAGTGAAGAAACAGCAATTGCTGTTGCAAAAGGTAATGATGACTTATTAGAACTTGTTAATGAAGTTCTAACTGAATTACAAGATAGTGGACAACTACAAAAGTGGTTTGATAAGCACTTTGATGCACTATTAAAAGACAACCAGTAATTAGAAATAAGGTGTTTAAATGAAAATTACATTAGATGGATTCTACAAATCGTTTATTAAAGACAATGCGTGGATGAATTACTTAGACGGACTAAAGATGACTTTATTGATATCCTTAGTTGCTACACTTATGGGAATTGCAATAGGATTAATTATTGCACTTATTAAACATAAGTATGCAGAAGAAAAAAATGAAAGAAGTGTGGGATTTGGTCTCGCACTTCTGAATACGTTAGCTAACTTTTATACTACAGTAATAAGAGGTACGCCAGTACTTTTACAACTACTTATTTTATTTGCAGTTGTATTTAATGGAAGTGTACAAGCAGCAATGATTGGTTTTGGAATCAACTCCGGAGCCTATGTATCAGAAATATTCAGAGCTGGACTTTTATCAGTTGATAAGGGACAAAGTGAAGCAGGAAGATCCCTTGGATTGAGTGCAAATAAGACAATGATTAAGATTGTTGTACCACAAGCATTTAAAAACATCGTACCTTCCTTATTTAATGAGTTTATCTCATTGATTAAAGAAACATCAGTTGCAGGATCAATAGCGGTTATTGAATTGACGAAAGTTGCTGAAAGAAGCAAGAGTAAAACATTTCTTATCGAACCTCTATTTATAGCAGCATTTATGTATTTGATTGTAGTTGTAGGACTAACTCAAGTACAGAAAGTTCTTGAAAGGAGGTTAGCAAGAAGTGATAGAAATTAAAGACTTAAATAAATATTTTGGTGACAACCATGTTTTACGAGGTGTTAATGCTTCTATTAAAGATGGTGAGATGGTAGCTGTTGTAGGACCTTCAGGAAGTGGAAAGAGTACTTTCTTAAGAACACTCAACCTACTTGAATTTCCAACATCAGGTCACATCTATTTCAATGGCAAGGATATTGTCGAACTTAAAAATCCCCCTTCAAAAATAGTACAGTTCATTAATAAGCTTAGAGGTAAAAGTTTTGATAAAGATATTAACTTACACAGAGCTAAGGTTGGAATGGTATTTCAACACTTTAACTTATTCAATCATAAAACTATTTTAGATAACATTATTCTTGCACCAATTGAACTTGGTATTATGAATACACAAGAGGCAACTAAAAAAGCGGAAGACCTACTTAAACGTATTGGGCTTCTTGATAAAAAAGATGCTTATCCTTCAACACTATCAGGTGGACAAAAACAACGTGTCGCAATTGTGCGTGCACTTTGTATGAATCCTGAAGTCTTATTGTTTGATGAACCAACATCAGCACTAGACCCAGAGATGGTTGGAGAAGTATTAGATCTAATCAGAGATTTATCTAAAGAAAAGATTACAATGGTTATTGTTACCCATGAAATGAACTTTGCTAAAGAAGTAGCAGATACAGTTTGGTTTATGGATAGTGGTGTTATCACTGAAAAGGGAACACCAACAGAAATATTTGATCATCCAAAGGATCCTAGACTTCAAAACTTTTTAGCAAAAGTCTTATAGTATGTAAAACGCTGGCAGATATACCAGCGTTTTTTTTATGAGAGTACAAAAAAAAGATGCAGGTCTTATGGGGGGGAAGAGACCTGCATCTTTAGGGAAATGATAAATATCAAAGCCCGAATACATATTATATTTGTATTCATCCTCTCGGATATATATATTATAGCAAATTTAAATGATTTGTCTAATGTTTAATGCCCTTAAATTTAGTGATTTTTAACAAAATTCATATATTTTTATTAAATTATCTAATTTGATGGTGTGTTAATCTTGCTTATATTTCCTTTTTACTCTATTTGACATAAGAGTTGTAAGTGTACAGCCTTCATCATCCATTAATTTACTAATTTCATGACTTGATAAATAAGTATTATTGCTGTTAAATCCAAACAATGTAACAGTATCTCCGATCTTAGCGTCAATATTGCTAAGATCAATATAACTTTGATCCATAGCGATAGAAATGAAATGAGATTGCATATCATTTACAAGTAGGGGTGCTTTAATATCTGGTAGATTTAACATTAAGCCATCTCCATAACCAATATTAATAATACCTAAAGTCATATCCTTCTCACAAACATAAGATCCACCATAACCGATAGTTTCACCCTTTGATAAATTACGTTTAGAAATGATACGTGCTGACCATGAACCAACGTCTTTAAAGCGTTTGGATTCCTCTTTATTAGGGTTGTCCATATAAAGTGCACGACCAATTCGTACGGCATCATAGTGTGCCTTCTTATACCATTCATAAGCACCACTATCACAGATATGTTTGAAACCATAATCTATACCTTGATCAGATAATTGTTTAATGGCTTCTAAGAACTTTTCATTTTGTTTAAAAGAGTGTTCATAGTTTTCTAATGCTCCATTAATAAAGTGAGAGTAGGTACTAACAATCTCAAATGAATCAGTATTCTTTAAATATTCTATTGCTGTATAAAGATCACTTTTACCATAGAAACCTAATCGGTTTAAACCAGTATTAATTTTAAGATGTACTGGGTAATTTTTAATGTTATTTTCTTTAAGTTTTTTATCAAATGCAATTACAGATTCAATATTATGAAGTATGGGTTCAAATCTATTTTCAATAATAGTATCGATTTGATCCTCATTGACACCACAAAATATAATGACACGTTTATTGATGCCTGCTTCTTTTAAAGTAAGTGCTTCAATAACCTGAGCAACACCCATAAATTCAATCTTGTCATAATCGTTGAGTATTTGTGCAACCTCAACCAAACCATGCCCATAGGCATTTGCTTTTAACATAGGGATAAGGCGCGTAGTTTCGCTTATATTTGAGAAGATATGATCAATATTCTCCCTTAATCTTTTAGTATCTACAATAAATTTTGAATTATAGTTCATGATTTCCTCTTTTCTATGTATTTAGTCTTAATATAGATTATAATGTACATATAAGAATATTAAAAGGATAAAGTCATATTTATGAAAGGAATTGCTATTATGAGTAGAAAAAGTGAAATAGAATCTAGATTTATAGAATATACTGATTTTTTAAACAGACTGATAAAACATCCAAGTGTTTTGGATGAATCGTTTAAACCCTTTGGAAAAGATATTGATGCCGCACTTGATGAAGTATTAGAAATATCAAATGAACTTGGTTACACAACATATAAAGATCCTGAAGGATATTATGGTTATGCTGATATCGGAACAGGTGAAGATTTATTTGGTGTTTTATGTCATATTGACGTTGTTAGTGAGGGAGACCACAAGGAATGGGAAACACCACCCTTTGTATTGGTTGAAAAAGAAGGTCGCCTCTATGGTAGAGGAACATCTGATGATAAAGGGCCAACACTTGCTGCAATGTGGGGCTTGAGACTTTTACTAGATGAAGGTTTTGAATTAAGCTCACGTGTTCGATTTATATTTGGAACAGATGAAGAGAGCCTCTGGCGCTGTTTAGATGCTTATAAGCTTAAGGAAGAGATACCTACACAAGGTATAACACCTGATGCAGACTTCCCAATTGTTCACTTAGAACGCGGTACACTGCAACTTATATTAAAAGGTGACATTGAAGATGGTAAAATAATAGAAGGTGGCGATAGTTTAAATGCTGTAGCTGCTAAAGCAAGTACTAAAAACAGAGAAAAAGCAATGCATGCCTTAGATAAAAATGATCGAAGTTATGAAATTGTGGAAGATAATATCCAAGTATTTGGAAAGTCCGCACATGCTTCTACACCTGATGAAGGTGCCAATGCTATTTTCTATCTTGCACATGCACTGGATTCAGTAGGCATGGCAAGTCCACAAGAAAGATTTGTATCAGATTTATATACAAAACTACCTCTTGATCATTTTGAAGATGAAGCATCTGGTAAAATAACATTCAATGTTGGTAAGGCATACGCAGAAGATAATAAACAAGTTATAACACTTGATATAAGATATCCTGTATCTTTTACAAAAGGTGATATAATTAAAGCAGTGAGTGATTTTGCACAAGCATATGATATGTCGGTATCAGTCTATTCTAGTTTAGATAGCCTCTATGTACCACAAGATTCACACTTAGTTCAAACACTACTAAAAAGTTATCGAAGTGTAACAAAAGATATACTCAGCCAACCTTTAAAAATAGGTGGTGCAACATATGCACGTGCAATACCAAATACTGTTGCATTTGGTCCTCTGTTTCCAGGAGAAACAATGACAGCACATCAAGCAAATGAGTCAATCTCTATTAAAAAGATAAAACAAGCAATTGAAATATATATGAATGCATTTGAAAATTTATGCTAGGAGAGGGAAATATGAAATTCGAAAAATTTACAGAAGCGCACATTCCTATTTACTATGAATGGCGAAACAATGAACAAGTTGCTATCTATGATCAAAGTGAATTCTTAAGACCTAGAAGCTACGAAGAAATTGAAGTGTGGGCTCAAAGATTGGTTGATGGCTTTACATACCTTGTAACTGTCAATGACAAGCCAATTGGTGTATGTTCATTAATGAATGTTGACACAAGAAACAGACACGCAGAATTATCCATTGTTATTGGTGATAGTAATTACTGGTCACGTGGATATGGTACTAAAATATTAAGAAGACTGATTAAGTTTGGCTTTGAAGGCTTAAACCTTAGAAGACTATATTTACATGTATTTGAATTCAATACACGTGCTATTGGTCTATATGAAAAATTAGGATTTAGACAAGAAGGTCGACTCAGAGATATGGTCTATCGTGCAGGTAGATATCATGATGTACGTGTATACGGACTTCATGAAGATGACTGGTCACGATAAATTGAATTATAAATATCAAAATGTTATTATTTCAAGAGTATAGAAGAGGTAGAATATGAAGAGAATTAGATTTTATGTTGCAATGATTGCTGCGCGATCATCTGTAATTTTATTAAAACTACTGGGAAGAAATGCAAGTCACTTTCCAGGGGTTGTTGCATTAAAGATTTGTCCACAAGTTTTAGGCTATTTAGAAATGCCAGATAAATTTGTAGCAATTACAGGAACAAATGGAAAAACAACAACAACAAACATGATTGTAGATTTCTTAGAAGCAAAAAATGTTAGCATTGTAAGTAATACATCAGGAAGTAATATTGAAGGTGGTATCATTACATCACTTTTAACATCAACATCATTTTTTGGTAAAAACAAAAAAGATATTGCTGTATTTGAAGTTGATGAAAAAATCACACCCTATATATTTCCATACATCCAACCAGATTATCTTGTTGTAACAAATCTTT
This sequence comes from Erysipelothrix sp., assembly GCA_012727815.1. GTDB lineage: Bacteria > Bacillota_I > Bacilli_A > Erysipelotrichales > Erysipelotrichaceae > Erysipelothrix. The sequence continues at coordinate 45,506 of JAAYGI010000018.1, read as the reverse complement.
ACCGAGATTCATACAAAAGAAATGCACACGTTGGATACATTGTAGACATTTTAGAACAAACAATTCCAAAGAAATCACACTTAATATTAAATGGAGACGATGTTCTTGCAAGTAATTTAAGAAAAGATAATAAACGTAGTACATTCTCAATCGCACCTCAAGAATTCGAAGAAGAAATTAAAGATAGTATTATTCAGGATGCACCTTACTGTCCAGTATGTGGTGATGTACTTGTTTATGATTTCAAACGTTACCACCATATCGGTGTTGTACACTGTAATAAATGTGGATACAAAACACCTGAAATTACATATGAGTTAAAAGAGATTACAGATACACACTTATTATTAATCGAAGATGGTAAATCATATGAATATAAGAATAAGATCCGTAATATTACAGATAACTACAATAAACTCGCAGCAATTGCTGTATTAAGAGAAATTGGTTATACACATAAAGAGATTGCTGATAGCTTTGATAAAGAGGCTGTTAAAGTCGTTGAGTCAAGGTATGATGAATCTCTTGTTAACGGTAAACGTATTGTTTCTGTTCTTGCAAAGGATCAAAATCCTGTAGCAAACTCAAGAGTTTATGACTTTGTTAGAAAACAAGATGACTGGGGAAGTATGACGATTATCTTCATGAATGAAGACTCCACACACTCCACAGAATTTGGTGAAGTTGAAAATACAAGCTGGCACTATGAAAGTGACTTTGAATATTTAAATGATCCACGTATTAAAAAGATATACTGTATGGGTAATAGAGTCTTAGACTTTAAAACACGTCTTGTACTTGCAGGCATTAATCCCGATATTATTACATTATTAGAACCTGCAGACACAATTGATATTCCTTTTGATACAGACAGTGTTGTAATGCTACATGACTTAACCAATTTAACACATGTTAAAAAGTTTAGAGCAATACTAGAAAGTGAGGCAGCTAAATGAAAATAGAAATCTTATTTCCTGAGCTGTGCGCTATGTATGGTGATAATGGTAATATCTTACTCTTAGAGAAAACATTTGGTAAAGAAAATGTTATTCGTACATCTATCCTAGAAAAACCAAGATTCTTATCAGAAGATATCGATATGGTTTATATGGGAGCCATGAGTGAGAAAACTCAAATTCAAGTACTTGATATATTACATCCGGTATTAGATAAATTAAAAGAAAAAATTGAAAACAACATGAAGGTGCTTTTTACTGGTAATGCAACTGACTTATTAGGAACAAAAATTATTGAAGAAGATAAGTCTGTTATTAAAGGTTTAGGACTCTTTGACTTTGAAACAGTTATTAAACGCAGTCCGCGTCTTAATGTGGTACTTTATGGATCTTATGAAGGGATTCCAATGGTAGGACATAAGACACAGTTTACAGAAAGCTTCAGCAAGGATCATACAGACTACTTATTTAAAGTAGACAAGGGTATGGGAATTAACAGAAATTCAATGCTAGAAGGATTTGTTTATAAAGGACTTGTAGGAACTAATATTACAGGACCATTTCTTGTTATGAATCCAGGTTTTGCAAAAGCATACCTAGAAACAGAAATCCCACATATGGAACTACTTGAAGAAACTCAAGCAAAAAGAATTGAAGATACTAAAGGTATTAAAGAAATATTTTATTAAGAAGAGCATTTATGCTCTTTTTAATAGAAAGAGCATTAAACTTGATAATGGTACGGATTCGAAATAAAATAGTGGTAGAAGAAAAGAGGAATATATTATGATAAAACAATTAAAAGGAATTCACCACGTAACTGCTATTACAAGTAGTGCTAGAAACATCTACGATTTTTATACAAATATTTTAGGAATGCGTCTTGTTAAGAAAAATGTTAACCAAGACGATTTAACATCATTCCATTTATTCTTTGCAGATGATGCAGGAAGTGCTGGAACAGATATGACATTCTTTGATTTCAAAGGGGTAGGACCTCATGTAGAGGGAAACAACGATATATCTAAAACAACATTCAGAATACCAAGTGATGAAGCACTTGATTACTGGCTAAAACGTTTTGACCACTATAAAGTAAAAAGATCAGATGTAATTGAAATGTTCGGTAAGAAAATGGTTTACTTTGAAGATTTTGATAAACAACAATATGCATTAATTTCAGACGAAAACAATAAAGGTATCGAATCAGGTACTGCTTGGAAACTTGGACCTGTACCTAATGAATTTGGTATCACAGGACTTGGGCCTGTCTTCTTAAAAGTTGCACAATTTGATTATATGAAAGCAGCACTTGAAGAAGTAATGAAAATGACACATGTATCACAAGAAGGAAAAAACCATTTATTTGAAATGGGAACAGGTGGTAATGGTGCATCACTTATTGTAGTTGAAGATGACTATGAGTACGCAGCACAACAAGGATATGGTGGTGTTCACCACGTAGCCTTTAGAGCTGAAGACTTTACACATATTGATGCATGGAAAAAACACTTTGATGAACTTGGTCTTGGTAATTCAGGACACGTAGACCGTTTCTACTTTAAGTCAGTTTATATTAGACTTTACCCAGGTATCTTATTTGAACTTGCAACTGATGGTCCAGGATTCATTGATGATGAGGAAACATACGAAATCTTAGGTGAAAAACTAACACTTCCACCACACTTACGTGATCAACGTGCTTATGTTGAAACACAATTAAAAGATTTCGATACAGTAAGAAGTACAAAAACATTTGAAAAAGAATACTTTGTAGAATAATAAGTAAATATTTGAATGATTATTATATAGAAAGAGAAGGTGTCCATTATGGATATACATATTAATAAGAAAAATACAGACCATTATATATTTATGTTACATGGTACGGGTGGAAATTCTCAAGACTTAAGAGGAATTGCAGAATTTATAGATCCTGATGCAACACTGATTGGTGTTGATGGTAGTGAATTTGAAAATGGTATGCGTCGTTATTTTAAAAGATATCCAGATGGAACATTTGATTTAGATAACCTAAAAGAGAATACTGATATATTACATCAAGTTATTACCCAGGTAATTGAAGACAATAATGCCAAAAGCAGTAAAATCACTGCTTTTGGTTATTCAAATGGTGCAAATATATTATCCAACTTAATGAAGGAGTATGAATCACTTCCGATAGATAATGTTATTTTATTCCACCCATCAAGTGCAAGAGAAGAAGTAGCATTTAAGAAGAACAAAGCAAAGGTTTTTATGACATCTGGCCTACACGATCCTTTTGTTACTCAAGAAGAATTTATGAATATGAAGCAATCCTTTGAGAATTCAGGCATTGTTACAGAAATATACACACATGATGCAGGACATGGACTAATTCACGAAGAACTAGAATTAGCTAAGAAATTTGTGTTATAACAAGATTTCTTTGTGTGTTATTGTGTTTTTCTATTGAAAAGACCCCTTATTTTACATATAATGAGTATCGTTATAAGAGGTGAGAATTTTGAAAAACAAAAATAAAACATTAAAAAACATATTCTATATATTCGTAGTACTGGTGTTGATAACACCTTCTTTTGTCTTTAAAAAATTCGGGAAATTAGACTTAGAACAAATTATTTTTCTATTTGTAAGTGAAGGTGCAGGAGCAGACTTAAGTATTATTTATGAATATGCAGCATACGCAGCATATACACTACTTTGGTTAGGACTTGCATTATTTGTTATATTTAAAATAACTAAAAGATATCACAAGAAATTTAAAGAACATAAGCATGTTGTACGTATTAGAAACAATAAGTATGTCATTAAGATGAAGGCATTTCTAAGAAGTCCTAAATTCTTAAGAAGAACATTCTCACAAGTAACAATTGTGATGGTGGTCTTAGCATTATTCTTGAATCATCAATTTGATGTATCAGGTTTTATTGCGAGTTCAAAAGATGTTACACACATCTATGAAATGAACTATGTAAATCCTAAAGATGCTACAATCAAGTTTCCTAAAAAGAAACGTAACTTGATTCATATATATGTAGAATCAATGAATACAAACTTCAGTTCCATGGAACTTGAAGAAGGTGTTGTAAACTTAATACCAAATCTACAAAGTCTAGCTGAAGAGAACGTATCATTCTCTAACACAGACGAATTTGGTGGCTTTAAACAGTTAAGAGGAATCTCTTGGACAGTTGCAAGTCTTACAGCACAAACAAGTGGTGTACCACTTAACGTTCCATTAAAACGTAATAAATACGGAACAAATGGACATTTCTTACCAGGTATTAATACATTGGGTGAAATCCTTAAATCAAATGGTTACAGTAACTACTTTGTAATGGGATCTGATGGAAACTTTGGTGGAAGACAAACTTACTTTGAAACTCACGGTGAGTATGATATTATCGATACAAAATATTTAAAAGAAATTGGTTATATTCCTGAAGACTACGATGTATTCTGGGGTATGGAAGACTTGAAACTATTTGATGTTGCAAAAACATCATTACTAGATGTAGCTGCAAAAGATGAACCATTCAACTTCTCAGTACTGACAGTTGACTCACACTATCCAAAAGGATACGTTGATGAGACTTGTGAATTGCCTTATGAAAATGAATATGCAAATGCAATCAGTTGTTCAGATGAAAAAGTTATTGAGTTTGTAAGATGGATTCAAGCGCAAGATTTCTACGAAAACACAACAATTATCCTATCAGGTGATCACAATACAATGAACGATGAGTTCTTGAAACAATCAACGATAGATACACATACAATCTTTAATACATTCATCAACTTACCATTTGATGAGAGTAATTTAAGAACAGAATTCAGAGAGTTTTCAGCAATGGATATGTTCCCAACAACATTATCAGCACTGGGTGCTGAGATTGAAGGAAACAGATTAGGGCTGGGCGTGAATATGTTCTCAGATAAATATACTTTAATTGAACAAATGAGTGTTCAAGAAATCAACAAAGAGTTTGGTAAAAACTCTAAGTACTATCATGATAACTTCTTTACCATAAATGGTATTGATGTTGAAGATATAGAAAAACAAAACGCAGAATAAAAGGGTGTGAGCAAATTTGCTCACACCCTTTAACTTTATGTAGTAGATTATTTTAATAGTAATTAAGTTATAACAACGTCTGTTTCTAACATACGTGCAATAACATCATCCTTGTTATAAGATACTTGGACACAGCCATTTTCTACAATTAGGAATTTATCATAAAGATCTAAGTTATTTTTAAATACGATATGAGATATGTTTATCAGTGTTTGAGGCAGTGATAGCATATCTTTTTCTAATGACTCACCAATACTTTGATCAAGACTTGCAAAGACCTCATCAGTTAAGACAACATCTTTATTAAAGAAGTTTGCACGTGCTAGCATTAGTCTTGCACGCTGTCCTCCTGAAATGTTTGAACCATCATTTTGAAGGTCTAAATCCTTATCAAGTGTGCTAAGTGAAACAGCATCTAGATGAGATTGGGTGTCTTCTTTACCCAGTAGGTTAATATTGTTTTCAACTGTATTTGAGAAGATGAATCCTTTTTGATGTACTAAAGAGAACATATCAAAGTAAGGTTTGATTTCTATTTGATTGATCTTCTTATTGTTTGTAGTAATCTCACCATCAAGTGGATCAAGTTCTCTAAGAATTGATTTTAAAAGTGTTGATTTACCTTCACCAGATGGACCAACAATCAATACTTTCTCATTTCTATTAATTGAGAAGTTTACGTTGCTAAGGATAGTTTTATCATAACCTAAATCAACATTGTTGAATGATATATTTTCGAAGCTATCAATAGTTAATGGTGTAACAGGCATCTCTTCCTTAAGTGTTTTATCATAATCTTCAAATATTACTTTAATAGAAGAAACAGAGATAATTTGTGGAGAAATACTTCTTAAAGGCCAAATAATATTTGAGAATGATGAAATAATAACCATCAGTCCACCCATATTTAGATTTGTCTTAAGTGCAACAATAACTCCTAAAGTGGAGGCTCCTATCAGAATAAGAACCTGTACGAAAGAGTTTAGTCCATCCATCAGTGTTGTTTGTTTCTCAACTTGGAATTGATCTTTCTTTAATTGTTCAGTGATTGAATCAAAAGTATCTAATCTTGAATCCTGTAGTTTGTGTTGATTAATTACTTCAAATCCATTTAATGTTTATTCAATAAAAGCAGTAAACTTAACAAGTGATTTTGATTTCTTACTTTCATCTTTCTTGATTGTTTCTCCTGTTTTACTAGATATCGATATAAAGATAAATGCAAGTAGCAAAATAACAGGGATAAAATACGTGCTGATACTTGTTAATAAGATACAGGATATAATAAATTGAAATATTGTATGTATGATTTCCTGTATCTCCATGTAGTATTGTAATTCTAAGCGGTCTGCATCACTTGTAAGGTTACTTACGAATTGTGAAGACTTTGCTTTACTTAGGAATATTGGAGTTCTTTTTAGAACATTTTCCATATAGTCGACCTTAAGGTCGACCATAGATTCTTCAAGATGTTTCTTACTGATATAGTTTGTAAGAAATTCGAATAGTGTAATAAATGCAAAGACTATTGTCATAGTTTTTAAAAGACTTAGCATTAAAGGCAAGTTTCTTGCAAGACTTGCGTCAGTGAACTTACCAATATTTAGTAGGAGTAGACCATTTCCAATTGCAAGAAATAGTGCTACAAATGCAAATAAGATAAAGTGTTTTTTATTTCCGAAATTATGCTTTTTCATAAGTAACAGCTCCTTCCTCGTTAAATGCGATGACATGATCAAAGTGTTTTCTTAAGTAGTTTAAGTGTCTATGAGAAACACAAACAACCGTTTTGTCTAGATTGATAATTGTGTCGTAAATGACCTCAGCATTGGCATCATCTAAACTTGCGCTTGGCTCATCGATAAAGATAATATCTGAATCAGAATAGAGTTCTCTTGCAAAGGAAATACGTTGTTTTTGCCCACCTGATATATTTGAACCATTTGATTCTAAGGTGATTTCTTCATTCGCTTCTAGCCAATCAATGATTGAGGCCTTTTTCAAGACGTCCATATATTTGTCGTGATCATATTTTTGATTCAAGACAATATTGTTTTTAACAGTATCATTAAACATAAAGTGTGATTGTCTAATGTAGGATGAGTAATCCAAGAATGTATCTTGTGATATGTCGATAAGTTCATGGGATCCTAGTTTGATACTTCCTGTATAGTTACGTAGGTTTTGTGACAGGTTATTAAGTAAAGTAGTTTTACCTGTTCCAGATGGACCATGAATTAATACTTTTTCGTTAGCTTTAATATTAAAGGATAAATCATCTAGAATATTAACTTCATTGTCATATGAGAAACTTAAGTTTTTAACTGAATACTCAATAGAATCAATGCTTTCAACAGAACCCTTAATTTCATCCTCAGATGCAACAATTCTATTGAAGATATCAACACTTGAAATTAAATTGTTGATGTGGACAAAACCATGAATTAAGGTCCATGATAGAGAGCCACTCACATTGATAAGAATGACTAGCTCAGCAATTGAAATTTTTCCAATACCTAAGAAGTATGTTGCTAGTAGGATAAGTATTGTTGAACTTGCATAAGCAACAATATTACTGATACCACGTTGTGTTCTTTGTAGTAAGAATGACTTACCTTTAATAGATTCTAATTTTTCAGTATCATTTTTAAATGAATTTAAGAAGTTTGATTCTTTAGAATAGTGTTTGATTGTGGGTGCACCTGCTACTAGGTTAGCAACTGACTCGTTATAGATAGCATTTTGTTCAATTGTTTTTTGCTTCTGTAATCTAACTGGTTTTTCAAATAACTTTGTAATAATAGTTAGAAGTGCCATTGTAAGCAGTGCGATTAGTGCAAATTCATAAGAAATAAAGAATACTATCGTTAAACTAATAAGAGAGTTTAATAATGAGAATCCTATATTTAAGATTGATAGGAAGAAGTTTCTTTCGAAGAGATTCACATCAGATATAAGTAATGATTGATATGCTTCGTTTTCTTGCTCATTATATTTCTCATTTGATAGATTCAATATCTTATTGTAAGCAAGTAATCTTACATCTTTAATAATTTGAGTCATAAATCCAATTCTTAGGAACCTAGAGATGATCTGGGCAATAACTGGAATGATTGCAATTATGAATGATACGATTACTATTTTAATTAATTCTTGCGTTGAATTTGCATTTAATGCATTAAATATATTTGCCAAAGCAAGTGTGAACAGGACATTAGTCGATCCTGATATGATAATTCCCAGTATATATAGGAAAGCATCTTTTTTGTTTTTTAGTAATAATTTTTTTAGTGTCATAGTGTCCTCTTTTCTGTCGATATTATAACACTCAATCTTTTACTTTGGTAAAGTATTCAAGGTAAGAGGTATGAAATATTGCTTAAGATGCAGTAATAATAAAAAAAGCTTCAGCTGTTTGTGACAGCTGAAGCTTTGTATACTATTTTTCGATGAGGTCTAAAACACTTTGAGCGGAATCTTTAAGACTTTGCTCTGTTCTATTCTCAACACCCAAGTTGGTGTATACTTCACCAATTTGAACATTTGATTTTTTCATTGCGTCCCAATATTTATCAATTAGAGGAAGACAAACTTCTTCTTGTTGTAAAGGACCGAATGGATTTGCAAAGAATGAGTATGTTAATCCAAATTCATGAGTTGTTCCTTTAGCCATACGTTTACCTTCAACAAATGTTGCTTTACTCTCTTCAACAGAATCAAATAATTTAACACCGATTTCAGCATCGTAGTTATTAGCGTATAGGAAGTAATCCACTTTGTGATCACTTTGTACTGTTTCAAAATCTGTAATAGGGATAATAACACGTGCATTGGTTGTGGATTCAGGATTCATAAAGATACTGCGATCCATTGCTTGGTAAGGTAGGGCTCTATCGAGGTCATCTAACCTAACAAATGCACCAATCTCTGTACCTTGAGCAACAACTTCACCTTCATCATTAATTCTGAATGCACCCATGTCATCGAAGATTACTTCGATATCCTCGATGGTATCTCCACCTAGGTTTGAGATTTCTTCAATAATCTCTGATTTACCAGCACCACTGTCTCCCATGAATACAACACCATGTTTTTTACCATTTGTTAAACTAATGTTAACCATAGCACCATGGATTGGTAGATTACCTTTAGCCATCATAGAAACGTTATATGCAGTTAGCATAATCTTTTTCATATAACCAAAGTATTCAATTTTATCTTGATATGAAATCTTAGCAACAACAACATCATTTTCTTTGTCATTGTAAAACACCATGTCATCTTTTCCGTCTTTAACACCAAATGCTACTAGGATATCTGGTTCGCGTGTTGCGATGTCTTCTGTTGTAGCAGGCTCAAATAGGTTAGCCAGTGATATTCCTGAGAAGACAAAGTCTTTGTGGAAGTATACATAAGCAAGTTGTGTACCCATTTTAGCAGGATAGCAATAGAAGTTATTGTTATCTCTTTTGAAATCACTTAGCGGGTTTTCAAAAACCTCTTCGAAGTGACCTTCACGTTTGTTTGTTTTTGGATGTAATAGTAATGGTGAGTGTAAAAGTACACTATCAATAAACATAATACCATCTAGGTTGTCATATGCTTTAGGAATCTTGTGCTCTTTTTTACGTAATGTAATGGCAGCATTTGTACCAGCACGTAATTGACGGTAAATCTTATTTGGTTTACCCTGTGCTTTTTCTTGTAGGTTACGGTAGAAAGATAACATGATACGGTTAAATTCAGTATCTTTATCAATAAAGTTTACAAGTTCGGATTTAGATTTTCTCCCCAAGTAGATAACACTACAACGTTGGTATTCTCTCCAATATTCATAGACATCTTCAATAAGTTTTTGAACGAATTTGATATCCTTAATTAAAGGATGTTTTACTTCATCTAATTCAAATACGTGTATCTGACGTACAAGATCTAAAATCTCTTGTGTTATATTTCCTTCAGGAAATTCCTTATGCAGTCTTCTCACTGTAAATTTATTCCCATTAACTAAAAATGCATCAATAAGTTTTTTAAATGAGTTACTATTTAAAATGCTCACATTTCTAGTTGGGTATCCTTCATTATAGTTAATGACGGCTGTATTTCCATGTAAATATAGTGTTTCAATCATGTTAAACCTCCTTGAGTTATTCTATCTATTATACCATAAGAAAAATATTATGGTATAGATATTATTAACTTGCAGTTCAAGTTTCATGATAATTTTACAAAAGCCACCTAATCCTTAAGACGTATGCTTATCTCTGTTAAGAAATCTAAAGAATCTACATACATTGCTTCATTGTGTAAGGTTAATTCATAGAAATAACCCTCAAGTTCAAACTTGTTTTCTTTAGCATATTCAATCATTAATTGATAAGCATCTGTAATATCATCAAAACTTCCTTTATATAAGTAGGTAAGGTAGGTTCCTTTCTTTTTAATATAGTTAGATTTTAATGAATCTTCAAAAAGACTGTTTACAAAGTGGTGAGAGTACTGTTGGGTGTTTCTATATTTAAAGACTTCGATATCTGTCATAACCCCAATATAGTTTGAGAACTCAATTTCATTGGCGTTGGTGAATTTTGCATACTCTTGAACAAATCCTTCAAAGCTATCGTGTGGGAGTTCTTCAGATATGAATAAAGACTCATCCTCTTTTTCAATTAAGAAACACTCTAGTATAGGATACTGAGAGCTGAATTCAATAATATCTTGAGTATATTCAATAAATACTTTGGCTTGTTCTAACTTTTTAATTTCTTGTGTTATCTTTGCATGTTGTGTATCAAGAACACCTCTTAGAAGTTTAGGACTTCTATTATCTAGAAATTCTTTGATTAACTTTAAAGGCATCCCTAGATCCTTAAAAAAACGAATAACATTAAAAAGATAGTATTGAGTATAGGCATAATATCGGTAGTTATTTTCATCAACAATCTCAGGTTTAAACAAATCAATCTCATCATAATAAAATAAGACATGTTTTGGAATGTTTACCAATTTAGCGAATTCACCTGTTTTTAATTTATTTGTCATTATTTATTGCCTCCTTCTTGACTATAATGTAACCTTATACCTTATGATATCATAGGTAATAAACTTAGAAAAGGGTGAACATATGAAATTAATTATTAAATATATAAAAGAACAGAAATTCTTATTCTTCTTAAATTTCATTGGGATCATTTCTTTTGTAATTGTAGAATTGGGAATTCCAACAATTACAGGGATCATGATAGACAATGGAATCTTGAATCAAGATTATCAGTTACTAACAAACATGGGGCTGGCACTGGGTGCCTTAGCGATTTACGGAGGTCTTGGTAGTGTCTTATCAGGATATACCTCATCACGTATGGCGACAAACATGACACTAGCAATCAGAGAAGACATGTTTAAAAAGTCACAGGAATTATCACACTCAGAATATAATGAGTTGGGTGTTTCTTCTATGATTACACGTGTTACAAACGATGTATATCAATTACAACTATTTACACAAATGTTATTAAGAATGGGTTTGATAACACCAATCATGATGGTATCAAGTTTCTTCTTAATCTTTAAATCAAACTTACAACTGGCATTAATCAGTATTACTTCAATTCCATTTATATTGTTTACTATCTATATAATAGGAAAGAAATCAAATGTTATTAGTAAGATACAACAAATTAACCTAGACTCATTAAACCGTATTACACGTGAAAATATTACAGGTGTTAGGGTTATTAGAGCATTTAGACAAGATGACAATGAAACAGAACGTTTCGGAGAAACAAACCAAGACTATGCAAGTAAATCTAAAAAGCTTTTTAGATTAATTCAAAGAACAGAACCACTCTTCTTCTACTTCTTCCACATGGCAGTATTACTGGTATTTTGGATAGCAAGTGGAATGGTTGATATGGGTACATTACAGGTAGGATCACTTGTAGCATTCTTAGAATACCAATTCCATGGTTTATTCTCATTACTGATGTTCTCATTTGTATTCATTATGTATCCACGTGCTGCAGTAAGTGCATCACGTATTGAGGAAGTACTATATATGGAACCTTTAATTACAAATCCTAAAGATGGATTGAAACATGTTGAAGGGGATGTATCATTAGAATTTAAAAACGTTACATTCAACTATCCAGATAGTGAGGCAAATGTATTAACAGATATTAGCCTGAGTGCAAAACAAGGGGAGACTGTAGCATTTATCGGTTCAACCGGAAGTGGTAAAAGTACATTGATTAACTTAATGGTTAGATTCTACGATGTAACACGTGGTGAAATACTACTTAATGGTGTTGATATTAGAAAATATGACCTCTATGCACTTAGAGATCACTTTGGATTTATTCCACAAAAAGCATTACTTTTCAGTGGAACAATATCTGACAACATTCGTTATGGAAAGAAATTTGCAGACATCGATGAAATTAAAGAAAGTGCAGATATTGCATCAGCACGTGAATTTATAGAAAGCAAACCAGACCAATACGATGAGTGGTTAAGTGAGGGTGGTTCTAACTTATCGGGCGGACAAAAACAAAGAATGAGTATTGCTCGTGCAATGGTTAGAAAACCAGAAATATACGTATTTGATGATAGTTTCTCTGCCTTAGACTATAAGACAGATGCTACAATACGTAAAAACTTAAAACAATTTACAAAAGAATCGATTGTCTTTGTCGTAGCACAACGCATCAGTTCTATTATAGACGCAAACAAAATCGTTGTATTAAACGAAGGTGAGATTGTAGGAATTGGGACACACAGTGAATTAATGAAGACATGTGTGATATACCAAGAGATTGCAGCTTCTCAATTTAGTGAAGAGGAGATGGCTTTATATGATTAAATCATTAAGAAGATTATGGGACTATTTAAAACCCTATAAAACACAATTAATTATTGCTGCATTGATGCTTGTTTTCTCAGTAGCAATGGTTGCAATGGCACCTCTTGTTGAGGGTTTTGTAACAACACAACTCTTAAGTGATGTGCAAGATAAAAGTGCAGGACTTATAGAACACGTTAATTATTCGAAAATATTACAAATTATGGCGGCACTTTTTTCAATCTATACTGCCAATACAATCGCAAGATTTGTACTTCAGTATTTATTGTCAGGTGCAATTCAATCTGCAACCTATGATTTAAGAATGGCTGTAAAACGTAAAATGTCACGTTTACCTATTGCATACTATGATAAACATACTGCAGGGGATTTAATGAGTACAATTTCAACAGATGTTGAAGTAATATCAAATGCCGTACAACAATCATTCTCAGCAATCATACAAGCAATATTAACAATTACAGTATCAGTAATTATGATGTTTGTGTTAAATACTACAATGGCGCTTATTGCAGTCTTTGTAATACCACTAACACTTATTTCATCAAAATTCATTATTAGTAAGTCACAAAACTTATTTAAAGATACACAAGATGCACTGGCTGATTTAAACAGTGTTGTTCAAGAGAAATTTACAGGGTTTAATGAAATTAAACTTTATAACTATCAAAAAGAAGCAACAGAAGATTTCCAGAAGACTTCTAAAAACTTAAGTGAAAGTTCATTTAAAGCAAACTTTATATCAGGTTTACTGGGACCTATTGTTTCACTACTTACATATAGTGCAATTGCTATTTCAATCTATCTTGGTGCACGTAATGTATTAATAGGTGCAATGAGTGTAGGTACACTACAAGCGTTCATCCGTTATATATGGGGAGTAGATCAACCTTTAAAGCAAATGACACAACTCTCAAGTGCGATTCAGGCATCTTTTGCATCAATGGATCGTGTCTTTAACTTCCTAGATGAAGAAGAACAAACAGAAGATATAAAAGATCCAGTACAAATTGAATCGTATCAGGGGGCAGTATCCTTTGATAATGTATCCTTTGGTTATAGTGATGTACCGGTATTAAAAGATTTATCAGTTGATATCAAACCTGGACAAATGGCAGCCATTGTTGGACCAACAGGTGCAGGTAAAACAACAATCATTAACCTACTTATGAGATTCTATGATGTTGATAAAGGTGCTATCTTAATTGATGGTGTTGATATACGTGATATGAAAAGAGATGATCTTAGAAGTCTATTTGGAATGGTACTTCAAGATACATGGTTATTTAGTGGTAAGATCAAAGATAATATAGCCTATGGAAAGCGTGATGCTACCATGCCAGAAATCATCGATGTAGCAAAACGTGCTAACATTCACCACTTTATTAAAACACAACCCGATGGCTATAATATGGTTCTTAATGAAGAATCATCAAACGTATCAAATGGTGAGAAACAACTCTTAACAATTGCACGTGCACTCTTAAGTGATCCTAAGATATTAATCTTAGATGAAGCAACAAGTTCAGTCGATACACGCCTTGATGCAATGATTCAAGAAGCCATGGCAGAACTAACTAAGAACAGAACAAGTTTTGTTATTGCACACAGACTTTCAACCATTAGAAATGCTGATGTTATCTTAGTTGTTAAAGATGGTGACATCATTGAAAAAGGAAAGCATGATGAATTAATTGAACAAAATGGATTCTATGCTGATTTATATAACTCCCAATTTGCTGATTCCTAGGTTTTTGATTAGGTTTAAGTCTTTACTTATCTCAGTATATATTGTATTCTTAATAAGAATAAATGGGAGTAGAAGCCTAATAGGAACGTAATTTCGTCAGCACGACAAATAGTCCGGAATACGTACAAAAGATCGAGACTTTATTCAAATTTTAAATTTGGATAAGGTCTTTTTATATCTTATCCCCATTCCCTAAGGAGGAAAATATGGATAACCAAAAATGGTATACAAAAACAATGGATGAAGTTAAGTCCACGTTTAATGTAGAAACAGGACTTACAGATAATGAAGTCTTGGAATCTAGAGAGAAATATGGAGAAAATGAGCTTGAAGAAAAAGGCTCAAGAAGCATGTGGCTAAGACTGTTAGATCAGTTTAAAGATACTATGATCTTAGTATTACTAGGTGCTGCTATCATCAGTTACTTTTTAGGTGATAAAACAGAAGCGATGATTATTGTTGCGATTGTTGTATTGAATGCTTTAATTGGATTCAGTCAAGAAAACAGTGCTGAGAATTCATTAAAAGCATTACAAGAAATGAGCAGTCCTAACTCTAAAGTTATGCGTAATGGTATTGAGATGGTAATTCCTTCTAAAGATATCGTTAGAGGAGATTTACTGATTCTTGAAGCAGGAGACCTTGTAACAGCAGATATAAGACTGATTAAAAGTAACTCACTTCAAATACAAGAAGCATCTCTTACTGGAGAATCTGTACCAACTACAAAAGCATATGACTATGTAGGAACAGATGACGATGTATTGGGTGATCGTAAGAACATGGCTTACTCATCAGGTATGGTTACATACGGTAGAGGATTGGGTGTTGTTGTTGCGGTTGGTATGGAAACTGAAGTTGGTAAGATAGCAGTCATGCTACAATCATCAGGTGAAACACTAACACCACTACAAATTAAATTAAATAATTTAGGTAAAACACTAGGGTACTTCTCAATTGCAGCAACTGCATTGATCTTTGTACTTGCAGTATTCCAATCTGAAATGGATATCATGGAAGCATTCATGTTATCAGTATCACTGGCTGTTGCTGTAATACCAGAGGGTCTTCCAGCAGTATCTACAATTGTACTTGCAATGGGTGTTCAACGTTTGGTTGAAAAAAATGCAATTATCAGAACATTACCATCTGTTGAAACTTTAGGTTCAGCATCTGTTATATGTAGTGATAAAACAGGTACACTAACACAAAATAAAATGACTGTTGTTGAAACATGGTCAGATGAAGGTGAAGCATTAGATAAGCAATTGGCATTATACAGTTCATTATGTAATGACTCAAAATTCATTGATGGTGCATGGGTTGGAGATCCAACTGAAACAGCATTTACAGTTTGGTCAGATTCACTTAATTTAGATACAGTTGAAAATGCAAAAATTTACAAACGTATCAATGAAGTTCCATTTGATTCTGGACGTAAACGTATGACTACAGTTCATGAAAAAGATAATGAAATCTTTGCAATCACTAAGGGTGGTGTTGATGAAGTCTTAAATGTATCAACACATATCTTAATTAACGGTGCTGTAAAAGCTATTACAGAAGAAGATGTTAAACGAATCCAAGAAGCAAACAGAGAAATGGCAAGTAGAGCATTACGTGTTCTAGCGATTTCATCTAAACCAATGACAACAAATCCTGAAGAGGGAGATGCATCGGTTGAAAGTGATCTTGTATTTATGGGTCTTGTGGGTATGATTGACCCACCACGTGAGGAAGTATTTGAAGCGATTAGAATGTGTAAGAGCGCGGGTATTGAAACTGTAATGATTACAGGAGACCACGCAATTACAGCAGAAGCAATTGCAAGAGAAATTGGCTTACTTAACGGAAAACGTGTTGTAACAGGTCAAGACTTACTCTTAATGAGTGATGAAGAATTGTTTGAACAAGTTGAAGAGATTGGTGTTTATGCACGTGTATCTCCTGAAGATAAGATGCGTATTATTACAGCATGGAAAGGTCATGGACATATTGTTGCGATGACTGGAGATGGTGTAAATGATGCTCCAGCTCTAAAACATGCTGATATTGGTGCTGCAATGGGTATTGTAGGAACAGAGGTAGCTAAAGGTGCTGCTGACATGGTTCTTACAGATGATAACTTTGCAACAGTTGTAACAGCGGTTTCTGAAGGTCGTCGTATTAAAGCAAATATTATGAAAGCAGTAAATTACTTACTATCATGTAACGTAGGTGAATTATTCACATTACTAATCGCAATTGTATTTGGTTTAGGAACACCTTTAATTCCAATTCATATTCTATGGGTAAACCTTGTAACAGACAGTCTACCAGCTCTAGCGCTTGGTGTAGACCCAGCAGAAGATAATATCATGGATGAACTACCAGATACTTCAACAAGCCTACTTACAAGAAGTGGACTGTGGAGAATCTTATACCAAGGTGTTATGGTTGGATCCCTTACATTGTTTGCTTTCCTTTATGGTAGTGGACAATTATGGAACCCAGAAGGTTCACTTGAAATGGGACAAACAATGGCATTTGCAGTATTGGCATTCAGTCAATTAGTACATGCTTATAACATTCACTCACCAAACTTCTCAGTATTTAAAACAATGTTTAAAAACAAATGGTTAGTGATTGCTACATTGGTAAATGCAATTATGATGGTTGCAGTACTCTTTGTTCCAGCATTACAAAGCATATTCCAATTAATTCCATTAGATTTCCATCACTGGCAAGTGGTATTAGTACTTGTATTCTTACCAATTCCTATTGTTGAAATCATGAAATTATTAAAATTAAATGGTAGTGACTAATAATTAATATTAAATAACTACTAATTAGATCATATTAAAGGACTCTTATCACAATTGTGATAGGAGTTCTTTTTCGTTATAAGTGTGAAATTCTCTAAAAGATGGTGAAATATTGGACATATTAGCCTAAAATGCATGAAATAAGGCATATGTGAAATCTATATGTTAGAAAAAGCCTTATTTCACCAAACTTTTACTTTATATATTTGATAATTGAGTCATAACTTGTTATTGTTGTTTAGTCGTGGAGGTATTTATGTCAAAAAATACAAAAACAGAAGATAGTCCCAAATCTTATTTTGGACTCAGAAAATATTTACAAAGATTCAATTATAACTATAAAGTAGTAACATTAACAGTTTTATCTATAATCATGCTTGCATTTGTTGTTTACCAACAAGGATTCTCATATGAGTTAATGCTTAATGGAAATAGCGTAGGTTATGTAAAGAGTAAATCTCAAGTCAACGAAGTAATTGCGAATATAGATGTAGAGATTCTTGAAGCATACGGTGAGAGTGCATTTCATAAAGATGAGATTGAAGAAGTAAAGGTTAGAGAGCATACAAAAGATGTTGTATCTGCTGATGCCCTACTTGCTCAAGTCTTACCAAATCTAACAGTCTACAAACCTGCAAATGTTTTAATGGTTGATGGAGCTGCTGCAGTAGCTTTAGAAACTAAAGAAGAAGCAGAAGCTATATTAGAGGAAATTAAAGTTGAAGTATTAGAAAAAATGGAATCTGTAGTAGCACTGGATGCATTAACATTTAATCAAGAAATTGAAATCGTTGAAGAAGATGTTAACATTCATATGATCTATTCAAAAGATATTGCAAAATTGGTGTTAGATACATCAGATGAAGCTGTAGCAGTAGCAGCATTAACAGAACATGAGACACAACGCATGGCAGCCATGCCACTTGAGTTTAAGGATGACGTTAAGATTGCAAGTGACTATAATGCAGAAGACCTAGCTAAAGTACCACTTGAGGTTGTAGCTAGTGTTCAAGTAACAAGTACAGAAAAAATTGATTACTCAAAAGTTAAAACAGATGATGCAAGTGCTTATGTTGGTGTAAGTAAAGTAACACAAACTGGTAAAGCAGGTATTAAAGAACTTACAAAAGAACATAAATATGTTAATGGTATCATTTCAGAAACAAAAGTACTGTCAGAAAAAGTACTTGAAAAACCAGTTGACCAAATAACAATGGTAGGAACTAAGTCTAGACCTGCTCCTATCTATAATGGTAATAAAGGACAATCGATTGTTACTGAGGCTAGAAAGTACCTTGGAATCAAATATAAGGCAGGTGGTACAACACCATCTACTGGATTTGACTGTTCTGGTTTTACAAAATATGTTTATGCACAATTTGGAATTAGTATTCCAGGTAGTGTTAGTGGACAATGGAACTCAGGAAGTGCACGTGTAACACGTAGTCAACTTCAACCAGGAGACATTGTTGTCTACACAGGCCATACAGGAATTTATATTGGTGGCGGAAAAATGATACATGCTCCCTTTGCAGGAAGAAATGTTGAAATTGGAAGTATCAATCATGTTAAAGGATTCCTAGGTGGAATTAGACCATAAATAATTTAAGACTCCATTCATGAAATGGAGTCTTTTTACATATTTAAAGGAATTATTAAAAATAGTTTGTAGGATAATCCCATTAAATGTATACTTGATACTAGGCAGGTATTAAAGATGAAGGAAAAGACTAAAAAATGTTAAATATAATAAAGGAAAATAAACTAAGAATACTTTTTGTATTCTTAATTGTAGGTGTACTGACAATCTCAATCTATATCAGTAACAAGGCCGAAATAGAAGCTTTGAAAGCATACCAATCAGAAGTTAAGGTGGCTATCGAATTGAAAGAGGATAGTCTTCAAAAGGAAAAGGAACTTAGAGAGAAAAAAGAAGCTGAAATACGTGAAGCCAAAAGAATTGAAGAAGAGACTCTTGCTAAAGAGAAGTTAGCAAGAGAACAAGAAGCTTTGGAGAAAGAAAGACTTTCACAAGAAAAGAAAAAAACCGAGAAAGAAAATAGTACTGTTAATAATACTGAAAAAAATCCACAGTCAGAAATTAAATCAGCAACATACTTTGGAGGACATGTCATAGTTAATAAAAAATATGGCTTACCCAGAAATTTTGCAACAAGAGAAGATCCACATGCTGCATCAATGTTGAAGAAACTAATATCGGAAATGCAATCACTCAATTATGTAGTAGCATCAGATTATGCTGGGTTTAGAACATATGAGCATCAAAATAGACTCTATACAAACTATGTTAAAAATCATGGACAAGCAGCTGCTGATATCTCATCTGCGAAACCTGGACACTCAGAACATCAAACTGGATTAACATTTGATCTCAGAAGTCTAAGTGGAGCATTGCTTACAACTGAACCCGAAATCACATGGGTACGTGAAAATGCCCATCGTTATGGATTTATTGTCAGATATCCTGAAGGTAAAACACATATCACAGGATATAAGTATGAACCTTGGCATCTAAGATACCTTGGTAATGATGCAACTCAAGTATACCAATCAGGAAAAACACTAGAAGAATACTTTAATATACCTTAAAAGAAGTCAATGACTTCTTTTTTTATTAAGAGAGGTGTTAATACCCTAAGTATGATCTCTAATTTATAAAGATATATCTGTTAGATAAATACAAAGGCTCCTTTAAATCAAGCCAAAGGGAAATAAAAAAGTCAAAAATATGGTATAATCTATGAGTCATGAAATAATCTTATGCATAAAATAATTGCAAAGAAGATGTATTTTAATGGGTGAATAGAGTATTAAATCTTTATAATAGATTTTTTAAAAGAGAAAAAAGATAGGAGTATAGTATGAGTAGAATATATTTTGCAATTGTAAATCGCGGAAAGGCGAATCCTTTGATGAAAAAGGTAAAGAAGTTGGGAATCCAAGAAGGGACAGTATTGTTAGGTGAAGGAACAATACGATCTAAAGTGTTGG
This sequence comes from Erysipelothrix sp., assembly GCA_012727815.1. Lineage (GTDB taxonomy): Bacteria > Bacillota_I > Bacilli_A > Erysipelotrichales > Erysipelotrichaceae > Erysipelothrix. The sequence goes on along the minus strand of JAAYGI010000018.1, from coordinate 25,042 downwards.
AGCCTCTTGGATTAAACCAAACACAAAAAGAAGTAGTTATGATACCTGTTAATAAACAACAGGATGAGGAGCTACATAAAGTAATATCAGAAGAATTTCATTTTGACCAAAAAAATAAAGGAATTGGTTTCTCAGTCCCTTTTGCAAAATGGGTTCCAGGATCAATTCATTTTGGACTTGAATCAGATGTATTTGAATATAGTTTAATCATGGCGATTGTTAAAAAAGGTATGAGTCGTGAAATTATAAAAATTGCACATGCTGCAAAAGCACGTGGTGGTACAGTTATTCATGGTAAAGGTACTGGAGAAAAACAAGACTATTACTTCCCAATAAATGTTGAACCACAAAAAGATACTGTATTAATAGTTGTAAATAATAAAGTTAAAGATACAGTACAAGAAATGATATCAAAAGAACTTGAAAGTGACTCTGAAATAACAGGTGTTGTATTCTCATTGCCTGTTGTACTCACAAGTGGGATCTTTGAAGGTGAATATGAATTAGAAGGAGGGCCAAGCGAATGACACTTTTTCTAGAAAAAATGAAAGAAGTATTTAAGACGTTATTTCCAGTTGTTGTACTTGTATTGATATTATCAACTACGATAGTATCTGTACCAACAGATATAACAATAAGGTTCTTAGTAGGAAGTTTCCTACTACTTCTTGGATTAACAATATTCCTATGGGGTGTTGAGCTGGCGATGAATCCTATTGGTGGTTATATGTCACGTGAAGTTGGGGCATCTAAGTCACTCATGAAGATTATATTTTTAAGTTTTCTACTAGGCTTTCTAATTACAGTAGCAGAACCAGATTTACTAATACTTGGAAATCAAATTCAAGATGCATCTAATAATACAATGAGTTCATTTTCAATTGTATATATGGTTTCATTGGGTGTTGGTATTATGATATCCTTGGGTGTATTAAGATTATTAAAAGGTATGAAGATGAATATCTTTATGGGACTTGTTTATGCATTGATTCTTGTTTTAGGATTCTTTGTATCAGAGGAGTTTCTTGCAATATCATTTGATGCATCAGGTGCAACAACTGGGGCCTTGACAACACCTTTCGTACTATCACTATCTTATGGACTCTCAACCTTTAAGGGTGGTAAAGATTCAGAGGAGAATTCATTTGGACTTGTAGGTATTATGAGTTCAGGTCCGATTCTTGCTGTAATGTTAATGTCTATATTATCAGGACAAAAGAATATTCAAGGGGTTGCAGAGGAGTATGTATTCCTAACAGGAATTATCAGTCCAATATTTATAACATTACCCCATGTAATAAAAGAGTCTGTCATGGCATTGGTTCCAATTAGTGCACTCTTCTTAGGTTACAACTTTATTAAATTTAAGATTAGTAAAGAAGAACTTTTAAATATATTTATTGGTTTGGGTTTAACACTTTTAGGTTTAGTTTTATTCTTAACTGCTGTAAACTCTGGATTTATGGATATGGGTCGCATGCTTGGAATGAAGATAGCGGCTCTTGATACAAGGTTACTTGTATTTGTAGGGTTTACACTGGGACTTATAATTGTACTTGTAGAGCCTGCAGTGCATGTTCTAGGAGAACAAATAGAGAATGTATCGGGTGGATCAATTCCTATTAATATTATTAGAATGACATTGTCTTTAGGTGTTGGTATTGCGATCGCATTATCAATGTTAAGAATTGTTGTTCCAAGTGTTAAACTTTGGTACTTCTTACTACCAGGATTTGCAATTGCAATTCTTGTATCATTTTTCTCAGACTCAATATTTGTCGGGATTGCTTATGATGCAGGTGGGGTAGCATCTGGTCCTATGACTGCAACATTTGTGCTGGCATTTGCACAAGGTGCAGCATCAAGTATCGAGACTGCAAACGTTCTTGTAGATGGATTTGGTGTTATTGCACTGGTTGCAATGGCCCCTGTAGTATCCTTAATGCTTCTGGGACTTGTCTTTAAATCAAAAGAAGTTGTATATTCAGAAGATGCACCAGTTCTTGTAGAGCAGGATGCAGAAGATTTCCATCCAGAAAGCTTCAATCACTTATTACTCGCAGTAGTAAATAGAGGTTATGCTGATAAGGTAATGGAACTTGTTAAAGAAAAAGGTTGTAATAATGTTACAAGATATCATGGTCGTGGATACTTCGATGACCACATAACACAATTATCACTGGTTCACATGGAAATCCATGAAGAGCAAGAAATGGTTTCAATACTTGTACCTACTTCAATGACTACGGATATTGCCAACCTACTTACAAGTGATGAAAACTTAGTTGAACATGGAGATATCACACTATATGTGACCCATACAACAAGTTCTCTAAAGAATATTTAAATGATAAACTCATAGCTTAGAAAATGTTTTCTAAGTTGTGAGTTTTTTTAGTAGTATAGATATTGAAATTGGTGTAATATGATATAAGTTGAGGAGAGAATTATGACACATAAATTATGGACTAAAAACTTTACAATTATTACATTGGGTACTGTAGTATCCATGTTAGGAAATGCAATTGCAGGGTTTGCTTTAGCAGTGTTGGTGCTTGAGTTAACAGATTCAAGTTTTGCTTTCGCGCTCTATCTTATATTAAATAATTTACCAAGATTACTTGTTCCAATGATAGCAGGAACATTTTTAGATAAGTTTTCACGTGTAAAAGTTGTTTATACTTTGGATTTTTTATCAGCACTTGTCTATGTATTTATATTCTTTGGGTTAAAGTTAGATTTTCTAACCTATGGTTCCTTTTTAGTCTTGGCAGTAATTATTGGCTTAATGGATAGTATATATTCTGTCGCATATGATAGCTTATACCCCAATCTTATTTCAAAAGGAAACTTTTCAAAGGCTTATTCTATATCGTCTATGATCTATCCTTTAGCAGCCTTTATGACACCAGTTGCAGCTTTTGCACATAAGACTATCGGTCTTGAAGCATTATTTATATTTAATGCTGCTGCCTTTTTTGTAGCGGCGATTTTTGAAACATTCTTAAATGTAGATGAAACACATCTACAAACTGCAGTTAAAATATCTAAATTTAAAGACTTTAAGAAAGAGTATAAATCAGGATTAAAATATATGTATATGGAAAAAGGAATCTTTACGGTAGCGGTATTCTTTTTCTTTAACAACCTCTTTCAAACATCAGCTACACAAACTCTAGAAATGCCTTTCTTTAAAAACAATGCATTACTTGGTTATACCTTATTTACATTCGTTTCATCTGCCAATGTATTAGGAAGATTTATCGGTGGATTTATCCACTACAAACACTCATTTAAAGCAGAACATAAATTTAATATTGCAATGATTGTATATATCATTATCTGTTTTACTAATGGATTTATGTTGTTTATGCCATTTGCACTTATGCTTGTTTTAAGTTTTATTACAGGTATTTTATCTGTAACATCCTTTAATATTAGAATATCATCAACACAGGCCTATGTTCCCAATGAGATGCGTGGACGCTTCAATGGTACATTCCAAATGATGAGTACCATGGGTGTTATACTGGGTCAATTAATATGGGGAATGCTGGGTGAAAGCTTCGATGCAAGATATTTAATCTTGATTGGTAATGGGATTACATTAGCATTAACATTCCTTGTTATCTATAGAAATAGAGAGAGTGTTAAACCTATTTATAACAGTGCAATTTAGATTATAAGCATTACATTGTACATAATTACTTATATTTACTATAGTTAATCATAGACTGTTAGAAAGTTGGTGTACTGTGATTTCTGTTAAAAAGCTATTTAAAGTATATGATGATTCTAAAGAAATTCTTAAAGATATTAATTTATCTATTGATAAACAAGAGATATTTGGACTTGTTGGTGATACTGGAAGTGGGAAGTCGACATTACTCAGACTTATGAATGGGTTTATTAAACCCAGTAGCGGTCAAGTTTACTTATTTGGACAAGCATTGAATAAAACTAATAATACTGAACTAATTAAAAAGACAGCCATGATATTTCAAAACTTCAATTTATTGGAGAACTTGAATGTAATGGATAATGTCTGTTTACCCAATAAATTACGAAAAGTTAATAAAAATGAAACATTAAAAAGAGCAGAAGAGCTTTTGGTATATGTAGGATTAAAAAATCATATGTATGCAAATGTTAATACACTCTCAGGTGGTGAGAAGCAAAGAGTTGCTATAGCACGCGCTTTAATCTCTAATCCAGAAATAATATTCTGTGATGAACCGACTTCAGCACTTGATAATACAATGAGACTTGAAATCTTAAACTTATTAAAAGATATCAATAAATCATTTAAAACAACAATTGTACTTGTTTCGCATGATATTGACGTTATTAAATCTGTATGTGATCGCGTAGCCATATTAGAAAATGGTTATGTCAGTGATATCTTAACTTTAGAAAAAAACATATTAAAAGCTAGAGGATATAAGGAGGCACTACTTTATGATGTCTGATTATATTAAGGTGTTTCAACATTACAAACCAGAGATACTAAAGTCATTCTTAGAAACACTGAACATGCTTTTTACTTCAATGATATTATCATTGATATTTGGATTGTTATTTGGAATCTTACTTTTTGCTTTCAGAAAAGATGGCATTAAGGAGAATAGACTCTATTACTTCTTCATATCAAGTGTTATTAATATTGTAAGATCTATTCCATTTATACTATTTATTATTGTAATGATACCTATAAATAGAATGTTGATTGGAACTGGTTTTGGAGTGGATGCATCTAAGGTGCCACTGAGTATTATAGGAATTGCAACATATGCACGTTTTGTAGAACAGGATCTATTAAGTATGATTCCTAGTTTATATGAAACATCTTATAATTTAGGTGCGAGTAAATCACAATACTTTAGACACTTCTTACTTGTAGAGGCAAGATCAAATCTTGTATTAAGTTTTACATCTACATGTATTAGTTTATTATCCTATGCAACAGTTATGGGAACCATCGGTGGTGGTGGGTTGGGTTATTTAGCAATGTCAGAAGGGTATCATAACTTCAACTATAAGTTAATGTGGATACTGATTGGAATTATGGTATTACTTGTCCAGGTTATACAAAGTGTGGGGCAAAATCTTGCTTCAAAATTAGATAAGAGATAAATTAGATTAAGATAAAGGGAGAATTTAAATGAAAAAATTGTTAAGTAGTTTAATTGTTATGTTATTGCTTGTTGGATGTAGTGCAAAACCAGTTGAAGACAGTGTCTTAAATGTTGGGGTTTCATTTTTTCCAATGAAGGATATATTAATATTAATTGAAGATGATCTTAAAGAAGCAGGTATTGAACTTAAAATACATGAATTCGCAGATTATCAAACACCAAACAATTTACTTAAAGAAAAAGAATTAGATGCAAATATGATTCAACATAAATATTTTTTAGAAGCATTTAATACAGCAAATGATGCTGACTTAGAAGTTGTATTACCAATATATCACGCAACATTTGCACTTTACTCACAAGACTATGAAAATCTAGATGAGATACCTGAAGGATCAAGTATTACACTTCCTGATGATGCAACAAACTTAAGCCGTGCTTTATACCTATTAGATCAAGCAGGTCTTATTGAACTTGATAAAACAACACCAGCAAGTGTTACTGTTGATGATATTGTATCAAATCCTAAATCATTAAAATTTGATGATCTAGTACCTTTAACAAGTCTTGCACAACGCTACACAGAAACAAAACTTGCAGTTATGTATCCAACATATGCTAAAAGTTTGGAGCTTGTAGGCGATGCAGAAAGACTTTATGTTGAGAAACAAGATGCAGTCACTGAAGACTTTGCAATCTCACTTGTAGCAAGAGATGATAATGCAAAAGATGCTAAGATTGAAAAACTAATTGAACTTATTAAACAAGATAAAGTAAGAGATTTCTTAATTAAAGAGTATAGCTGGGCAAGTAAACCTGCTTTCTAATACAATAAAATGAAAATATCATGAACTAAGGTCTTTTGGAAACAGAAGACCTTTTCAATTGCCTGTTTATTGGGTATAATGAAGAAAGAAGAGAACTTATACGATACATCACTACAAGTAGATTATTTCTACTGTATTTCTCTTGTGATAATGCTCATACCATCTTTGAGATGATGTTAAACATATGTTTCATACAAAGAAAGAAGGATGTTTATGATTACAATAATAACAGGAGCATCATATACCGGTAAAACGGCACTAGCAGAAAGATTGATGATTCGAACACGTACACCATATTTATCAATAGATTCATTAAAAGCAGGACTGATTAACAGTGGGGTAATGAGTGTTGATGAAAATGATCCAGTACAAGTACAATCTTTTATATGGCCCATTGTTAAAGAGATGATTAAAGATGCTATTGATAAGGATCAGGATTTAATTGTTGAAGGTAGATATGTTCCGGAACTATGGGTAGTAGACTTTGATGATTCATATCTACAACACATCCGTTATACATGTCTTGTCATGAGTGAAGGTTATATTATTAATAATTTTGAATCGATTAAAGAACATGCAAATTTAATGCAGAAAAGAGAAGTTAAAGATCTTGATGAAGATGCATTAATTGCAGAGAATGAAAAATACTTAGAAATCTGTGAAGATAATCTTTATCCATATAAATACATAGATGGAGATTACATCATTGATATTGACAGCCTACTAATGTAGGAGGAAAATATGGAAGATATTAAATATACAGCACACATCTTGAACATATCAGATCGAGGTTCAATCTTAGTAAACAGTGAATATGCATCTGAAACTGGCTACCGTGGTGACATGGTTTTACACACATCAATGACAAAACTTGAAGACATCGAAGGAAATCCTGTGGATATATCATACTTCAAAGAGGGTATGTGGATAATGTTTATTACCAATGGTATTATGACCATGTCATTACCGCCACAATTAAACCCTAGTTTTATCAAAGAGATTAAGGCATCATTTGAAAGTGATGAGGATGATGTATTGGTTTCAATGATGGATGATGATTCAATAATATATGAATAATTTATATCATTAGAGGGCAATATGATAGTAGTATCTTTAGAAATTGAAATGAGAATCGCATACAGTCAATCCTTAAAAGAGAAACGTTCTCTTTTAAGAAGTATGAAAGAAAAAATAAAGAATAAATTTAATGTATCTGTAATAGAGGTAGATAATCAAGATGACCCACGTTGGATTTCTCTTGGTCTTGTTGCAGCAGCAACCTGCTATGACCCACTCAATGCTATTTTGGATAAAATACTCAACATGATAGAAACAAATTATGATGTTGAAATCGTTGAAATATTAAGAGAAACAAGATAATAGAATGAATGAAGCATCATGAATAAAAAGTGATGCTTTTATTTATCTTATAAAGTGATATACTTATTAAAGACTGGGAGGTACTTATGGTTTCAAAAATAATATTCAATGCAGATGATTTTGCCCTAACAAGTGATATAACATCAGCAATCATAGAGTCACATAAAAATGGTGTTGTTATGTCAACAACAGTTTTAGGAAATGCGGACAGTAAATTATTAGAGGAAGCTTCAGAACTTTCAAAACAAAATCCAAAGCTTGGTGTAGGTGCACACCTTGTACTTACTACAAGAAAACCAATCCTATCAACACATACTACACTGGTTGATCAAGCAGGATTCTTTAATTTATCATCAAACTCTTTATCAAGTGAAATTAGTCTTGAAGAAGTCTATGAAGAGTGGAAAGCACAACTTACACGTCTAAAAGAATACTTTGATCTAACACACATTGATTCACATCACCATGTGCATTTAGATCCAAGAATTAATAAGATAGCAAGACGTTTGGGTAGAGAATTCAAACTTCCTTTAAGATCACTTAGAGATAACTTCCCCAAAGAAGTTAAAGCTGATCTAGGATTTTATAAAGAAACTGTTACACTGGACTATCTAATAAACCTTATGAGCAAGCAAAAAGGCTTGGTAGAAGTTATGGTGCATCCAGGTTATGATAGTGACGTATTTTTACATGAAATATCTTCTTATACAGCAGATAGAGAAAAAGAACTGGAAATACTTACATCACCAGAACTAAAAGATTATATAAAAGAAAATAATATTCAACTTGTTAACTACGGTTTTATAAAACTAAAGTAGCAATCTAAAACTCCTAACTTGGAGTTTTTTTACTTAAAAAAAATGTTTAAGTTTTACTTATATTGTGATAAACTAAGATTATATATAAAAGTGATAATTAATGATTACAGGAGGCACTATGGATTTTATCTTTGATTTTGATGGGACAATTATAGATACAAAAACATGTATGGAGTCTGCTTTAAAAGAAACCTTTAGTTTCTACAATATTAAAGTAACATCAGACAATATTTTCTCACGTCTTAGTATGAAACCAGAAGATATATTTAAGATAGAAATCATTCGGAACTTCGATGACAAAATGTTGAGTGAATTCCTAGATATGTATCGTAAATTATTTTTAAAGAAACGCATGAAAGAAGCTGGTCTTTTTGGAGATGTGCTCAGCACATTGAATTATCTCAGAAACAAGAATTCAAGACTCTTTTTAATATCAAATAATTCGCATGCTGAAACGATGAAAAAATTAAAGTTATTGGGTATTGAGTCTTATTTTGTAGATGTTGTAGGATCGGATACTTTAACATCCTATAAACCCCATCCATTACCCGTTGAACATCTTGTAGAGATGTATGATTTAAGAAAGAAACATTTGTTTATGGTTGGAGATGCTCCAAATGATATCAAGATGGCCCATGCAGCACATATAAAATCATGTGCCATATTAACCGGTGTCAGTAGCTATGAGAAGTTTGAACTTGAAAATCCAAGTTATATTTTCGAAAGAATATCTTCAATCACAAAACTAGCTTAGTTATCATGGAAGACTTTTCCAATGGTTGATACTTATCCTTATATATGGTAATATTAATAAGGATTTGGAGGATTAGCTCAGTTGGGAGAGCGCTTGCTTGACGTGCAAGAGGTCATGGGTTCGAGCCCCGTATCGTCCACCATAGTTTGATATACAGACACTACTTATAAATATAGGTAGTGTCTTTTCTTTTGGTTGGGGTAAGACTAAGAAATAAAAGTTAAGTATAAATTATTAAATTACCTATCTCTTTAGCTTGAGAAATGTAAAAGAAAATAACGGTTATAATCCAAATTATAATATAAGGGTGAAAAGTTGAAAAATAAGTCGTATAATAATGACAATAGAAAAGGCGGTATTGAAATGGAATTAGTATTTGGAAATGATGGCATTGAATTAGTTCGTGAAAATGGGAACTGGAATTTAAAACGTGATATTGGTTTTTCACCAGTGCAAGCACTTGTTGCTTCAGTGGCAGCTTGTGGTATGTATGTCTTTGATGGAATATTAAGTAAATCGGGGATAGAACATGAATTCTCAAATACTACTGTATCTTATGAAGTTGATGAGATGGTGCGTGTTAAGCCTGTAAGGTTGATTACAATTGTATATAGAATGCGTGTCCAGGAATCTGACAAGCAGCGTGTCGAGCGCATTGTGCACCTTGTATCTAAGAGTTGTCCTGTGATGGCAAGTCTTAATCCAAGTATTATTGTGAAAGAAGAAGTTGAATACGTTTAGAAAATGGGAAAAGTGAAGATGCTAGTATAAAGTATTGTTAATCTAGCGTTTAATTTTATAAAAGGGAAAGAATATGAAACATACTAAAAAGATGATGGGTATAGTAATTAAGTGGTACTTGATTGGATTATTATTAGAGATTGTTTTGGAGGTGGTTCTATCAATTGATCTTCAAGGGATACTAACACATGTGCTCCCGATTTATCGATTCTATAAATATATTAAGAAACATGATTTAAAGTTGGGGTTTTTGAAAGCAAAGAAAAGTTTTAAGGAACAAATAAAATTTTTTCCGGCAGTTTATGGAATGGAATTAATTTTAACCTTAATAATAATGAGTGCTATCCTATTTTTTGTGAAAGTAACTGGTTTTGACTTTTACTCTGAAATTTATAACAAACTATTAGAAGTGTTTTCTGAAATTGCAGCTCCTAAAGGAATATTAGTAAATATGATCGCCTTTGTATCGGTCTGTATTGCTGGGCCAATTGTTGAAGAAATATTATTTAGAGGTTTACTATATGATTATCTAAAGGAGAAAACACCAAAATATACCATACTAATAACTACCTTGTTATTTGGTTTAATTCATGGTGGTATACAACCTCAACACTACATTGGAGGGTATATGCTAGCTAAGTATCGAGAGAAAGATGGGGATATTTATGGAGCCATCATTGCACATATGTTTAATAACTTTATGGTCTATGTTCAGGATGCATCGGTGTTAGCAACTGATTTCATCCAAGTATTCTTAATGTGTTACTTTATTTACTATACAATAAAAAATGGTTATATCTTCAAGAAGGAAGGTACTGTACAAGTTTAATGGGACATAGTTAGTCCAAGGAACCTTAATATAGGTATGAATGTGTATAGATAGGTAAGATGAATGTTAAATTTTCGTGAAAATATTTTTTATAAAAAAGCGCCTAAATAGAAGGGTTTATGTTAGTAAACACATAAATTAACATAAAAATGTGTGTAAGTGCTTGCAATTTTTATTTTATTTGGTATATTGTAAGTAGTTCTTGGTATATACCACAAGGAAAGGAGGAAACTATATTTTCGGTAACCAGGAAACGTCAATACAATCTACATTGTATTGTTTACATATATAAGTAAAATATAGGAGATGAATATGAAAAATTTTACAGAATGGATGGAACGAAATTTCGTTCCGGTAGCTGCTAAAATTGGATCACAAAAGCACTTAGTTGCGATTAGAGACTCATTTATAGCAACAATGCCAATTACTATGGCAGGTTCAATTGCCGTATTATTAAATGCTTTAGTTCGTGATATTCCGGGGGAATATGGGTGGACATTCATTAGCTCAACATTTGCTTGGCTAATTGGAATTAACGGATTTGTTTGGTTTGGTACACTAGCTGTATTATCAGCAGTACTAACATTTGCAGTTGGTTATAACTTCGCACAAGCGTACGATGTTAACCCAGTTGCAGGGGGATTAATTTCATTCTCAGCTTTCGTAATTACGTTACCACAAGGTGCGTCATTCGTAACTGAAATTGAAGGCGTTGAACATGCTGTTTCAGGATGGGGATTCCTAGGAGTTAGTTACTTAAATACAGGGGGAATATTTACAGCTTTAGTTGTGGGGATGATTGCAGCAATTATTTATTCTAAATTAATGAATGCAAATATCATTATCAAATTACCTGATGAAGTTCCACCAGCGGTATCTCGCGCATTTGCAGCGATTATTCCAGGACTTGTAGCTCTATACGTAGTAGCAACAGCAGCTTGGGCAGTAGCGACATATATTCCAGATTATGGAACAATTCCTGATCTAATCAGTCACTACTTACAACAACCATTTATGGCTTTATCACAAAACATTGTATCAGTAGTTATTATTACACTGTTTGTATCACTATTCTGGTTCTTTGGATTACATGGTCCAAACGTATTAGCACCAGCATTAGATGGAATTTACCTTCCAGCACTTACAGAAAACGTTGACTACTATCAACTAAAAGGAACTACAGAAGGACTACCTCACCTATGGACAAGAGGGTCATTCGACGCATTCTCATGGATGGGTGGTTCAGGAAGTACATTAGCACTGATTATTGCAGTATTGATTCTATCAAAACGTGCAGATCAACGTGCGGTAGCGACATACGCACTTCCAATGGGGTTATTCAATATTAACGAACCAGTACTATTTGGTTTACCAATTGTATTGAACCCAGTATACTTTATTCCTTTCTTACTAGTACCAGTAATTCAAGTAGTTATTGCTTACTCAGTTACAAAAGCAGGAATTGTACCGCCAGTACACTTTAATGTACCTTGGGTATTACCTCCGGTAATCTATGCATTCATGGCAACTGGATTCTCATTTGCTGGAGCATTATTATCAATTGTTAACATTGGTATTGCAATCGTGATTTGGGGAGCGTTTGTTCTAGTAGCAAACCGTATGGGGCCTGAAGAGCAATAAAATTAATTTAATAAAATTTAAATTATGATAGAGAGGGGGTTAACCTCTCTCTTCTTTTTATAGAAAAGAGGATTAATAATGGCTAAATGGAATTTGTTTGTTATATCAATAGGGTTGTTATTTATTGTATTATATCCAAGTGAGATAGGTGCAGTGGAGCATTTAGTGCTAGGTGTAATCTTGGTAGCAGTAGGTACAGTCTCTCTACTGAGGACAAGTAAAAATAATAAAAGGAAATAAATCCTTAATTGTTGTATAATATGATTAGTGAGGATTGATTAGATGAGTTTACCAATATACAAAAAAATTAAGAATGTCATGTTAGGAGAAATCAAAGAGCTTGCGGCGAATGATCCAATACCAAGTGAAAGAGTATTGGCAACAACATATGAAGCAAGTCGCATGACAGTTCGAAAAGCGCTCGATGAATTAGTCGAAGAAGGACATTTATATCGAGACGGTAAAAGGGGTACTTTTGTAGCTGATAGAGAAGGTCTAAAGAAAAATACTTTAGTTGAAACAATGGCCCGAACAGATCTACATTATAAAGTGCTTTATTTTGACGTTAAGTCGTCTTCAAGTTTTTCAGTCCAGAGTGCATTAGGAATTCGTCCAGCTGATCAGGTTGTTAGAATGATTAGATTGGTATTTGCAGATTCAGAGCCATTTGCAATTGAAGAGATTTATATAGAACGCCGCGCTATAAGTGATGAAGATGTTAATAACATGACGAAGTGGCGTAGTTTCAATAGGTTTATCACATCTGACAATGTGGTAACACAAAGATTTGTTCCATCGGTTGTTCCTGTGCAATATGCAAGAATGCTGAACATGCAAATAAATAGTCCAATACTAGTTATTGAGAATTTTGTTAGCACTAAGATGGGCGAAAAAGTAGCATATGTAAAAATATTTCACAATCCTGCTAAGGGACATGTTGAGATCACAACGTAAAATGACTGGGATATCCAGTTTTTTTTATAATATCGTTTGTAATTAAAGAATAATTTTGGTATCCTTTTACTAATTTAAATAAATGATGGAGGTTTTATTATGGGTAAATCATTAGCATACAAAATATTAGAGAAACATCTGATTCACGGGACGCTTACTCCAGGGTCAGAAATTGCGATCAAAATCGACCAAACACTAACTCAAGATTCAACAGGGACTATGGTCTACTTGCAGTTGGAAGCGATGAAGGTTGATAAGATAAAAACAGACCTATCTGTAGCATATATTGATCATAATACTTTACAGTCAGGTTTTGAAAATGCAGATGACCATGCATTTATTCAATCCAGTGCACTTAAGCATGGTGTTATATATTCCAAACCTGGGGGTGGAATATGTCACCAGGTACATTTAGAAAGATTTGCAAAACCAGGAACAACATTGATTGGGTCTGACTCACATACACCAACATGTGGTGGTATTGGTTCAATTGCAATTGGAGCAGGTGGGTTAGATGTGGCAATTGGTATGGCACAAGGAATCTACTTCCTAACAATGCCTAAGGTTTTTAAAGTTGAGTTAACAGGTTCTTTATCAAACTTTGTTAATGGTAAGGATGTTATTTTAAAAGTATTACAAGAATTAAGTGTTAAAGGTGGTGTGGGATACATCATGGAATATGGTGGTCCTGGTGTTAAAAGTTTATCAGTTACAGATCGCGCTACGATTTGTAATATGGGAGCTGAGTTGGGTGCAACAACATCCATCTTTCCAAGTGATGAGAATACTAAAGACTACTTAAGAAGACATGATCGTTTAGAAGATTATCAAGAATTATCTGCAGATGAAGATGCACATTACGACAAGGTAATCCATATTAATATGTCAGACTTATCTCCGATGACTGCACTACCTTTCAGTCCAGATAATGTTGTGAGTATACAAGAAACATTAAAAGATAAAGTAAAGGTGGATCAAGTTGTTATCGGAAGTTGCACCAATTCATCATATTCAGACATGATGAAGGTTGCTGCTATTCTGAAAGGTAAACATGTTCATCCAGATGTGAGTTTATCAATCGCACCTGGGTCAAGTAATATCTTAAGATTGTTATCCGAAAATGGTGCCCTTGCTACCTTGATATCATCAGGAGCACGCATATTAGAATCTGCATGTGGACCATGCATTGGTATGGGGCAAGCTCCAAGATCAGGTGCAGTATCTCTAAGATCTTTTAATAGAAACTTTTTAGGTAGAGATGGTGGTGTAGATTCTCAGGTATATTTAGTAAGTCCTGAAACTGCTGCGGCTTCTGCTGTTGCAGGCTACCTAGTTGATCCACAAGATTTAGATCTAAAGTTTGTTTTTGAAGAACCTGAATCCTATGGTAAAGTAGATCACTACTTTATTATTCCAAATGAAAAACACAGTAAACAGGATGTCCAAATGGGACCAAATATTAAACCATTTCCTATTGGCCAAGCATTAACACAAGATATAGTAGGGAAAGTACTTCTGAAAACAAAAGACAATGTAACAACAGATGATATTGTTCCATCCAATGCGAAAATGCTTCCGTACAGATCAAACATTCCGCACTTAGCAGACTTTACCTTTAAAACATTGGTCAGTAACTTTAAGGAACGTGCTGAATCTAATGACGGTGGGATTATTGTCGGTGGAGATAATTATGGTCAAGGTTCATCAAGAGAACATGCAGCACTTGTTCCATTACACTTAGGTGTTAAATCAGTTATTGTTAAATCTTTTGCGAGAATACATCGTTCTAACTTAATTAATTCTGGTATTATGCCATTAGTATTTAAGGATTATGAAGATTACAATAAAATTGACGAATTTGATGAATTAGAAGTTATTAATCTTGTAAAAGGTGTTGAAAAAGATACAGAGTTTACTGTATTAAATAAAACAAAAGGTTATGAATTTACAACAATTTTTGATGGCTCTGATAGAGAAAGAGATATCTTAAAGGTGGGTGGCTACTTGAATTTTGCAAGTAAAGGAGATTGGGGATTTGAAAAAGCATAAGATTACACTTATTAAAGGAGACGGCATCGGTCCTGAAATTACTCAGGTTTGTGTTGATGCACTCGATGCATTGGGCTTAGATGTAAGTTGGGATATCCAAAAGGCGGGTTTAGAGGCGTTGGATCATGGTTTGGATGTAATTAATGATCCATTACTTGAAAGTATCTCTAAAAACAAAGTTTGCCTCAAAGCGCCACTTACAACTCCAATTGGCCAAGGTTTTAGAAGTGTTAATGTTGCACTACGAAAGCACTTTGATCTTTTTGCGAATATCAGACCAATTAAAAATAATAAGGGTATCAAAACAAAGTTTGAAGATGTAGATCTTATAATATTCAGAGAAAATACTGAAGATATTTATGCTGGGCTTGAAAAGATGATTAGCCCAATAGAGGCACATTCCATAAAGGTTATTACAAAAGAGAAAACTGAGAGAATTGCTAAAAAAGCATTTGAATATGCACACAAACAAGAAATTGATAAAATAACAGTAGTTACTAAGGCGAATATAATGAAACTATCTGATGGTTTGTTTCTAGATGTTACACGTAATGTTGCGAAGAATTATCCACATATTTATTTAGAAGAAATTCTTGTGGATAATATGTGTATGCAACTGGTGATGACTCCAGAAAAATATAATGTAATTTTAACGAGTAATCTCTATGGGGATATTTTAAGTGATCTTGCTGCAGGTCTTGTAGGGGGCTTGGGTTTAATTTCTGGGTCAAATATTGGTGAAGATGTAGCCATATTTGAAGCTGTACATGGTAGTGCTCCTGATATATCAGGTAAAGGTCTTGCAAATCCAACGGCATTATTAAAAGCATGTGTCACAATGTTAGAACATATTGAAGAATATAAACTTGCTGAAATTTTAGATGCATCGATTGATACTGTACTTTCTGATTCTAAGTATTTTACTAAAGACTTAGGTGGAAGGGCCAGTACGCAAGCATATAAGACACGACTTTGTGAGGTGATTGGAACTTATGATAGATGAGAATTCATTCAGACTGTTTTCAAAGTATATAAAAGATGAAAACAAAATTAAATCTGAGACATACAAAGAGTATGGTATTAAACATGGTCTAAGAAATGAAGATGGAACGGGGGTTTTAGTGGGTATCACACATATCGCAGAAGTTGTAGGATATGATTTAGTATATGGTATAAGAGTACCTAAAGAAGGAGAGCTCTACTATCGTGGGATAAATGTTAATGAACTTGTTGAAGGTTTTGAAAAAGAAGATCGTTTTGGCTTCGAAGAGACGGTCTACTTACTTCTTTTCAATAAACTTCCAAATATACATGAACTGGAAAGTTTCAATAATATCTTGAACGCATATCATGAATTTCCTGATAATTACATTGAAGATGTTATCTTAAAAATGCCTTCGTCAAACGTAATGAATAAGCTTCAGCGTGCATTTTTAACCATGTATTCATACGATGATAATCCAGATGATATATCAGTTAAAAATGTTTTGAGTCAATCCATGAGTCTTATTGCAAAAGCTCCGATTGTTGTAGTCTACTCTTATTATTCTATGCTTCATGCATACCATGAAGAGAGTTTAATATTACATAAACCCAATCCGAAATTTTCAGTAGCTGAAAATATATTGCACATGTTGCGTGCTGATTGTCACTTTACAAAGTCTGAGGCAAAGTTACTTGATTTATTACTGATTGTTCAAGCGGAACATGGTGGTGGAAATAACTCTACCTTTGCAACGCATGTCGTCTCATCAACAGGTACAGATACATATTCAGCGCTTTCTACAGCTGTTGGCTCCTTAAAGGGGTCAAAGCATGGCGGTGCAAACCTCAAGGTTTCTGAGATGTTACATGACATTCGTGAAAATGTTGAGAATTACTGGGAGAAAGAGGCATTAGAAGTATATTTACAAAAAATTCTAGATAAGAAGGTCTTTGATAAAAAGGGGCTTATTTATGGTTTAGGACATGCTGTCTATACAAAATCTGATGCCAGAGTCTCAATCATTAAAAGAAAAGTAGTTGAGATTGCAAAAGAGAAATCTCGCGAAAAAGAATTACAATTGATTTTGAATTTAGAAGAGATAGGTGGAAAACTTGTTCAAGATGATAAAGGATTAAGTTACCAACCAGGCGGAAATATTGATTTATATTCATCCTTTGTTATGGAGACATTGAATATACCAAAAGAGTTATATACACCAATCTTTGCGATTGCAAGAATGGCAGGTTGGTCTGCTCATAGATTAGAACAAATACTGGATACAAAAATAATGCGTCCTGCCTATGTTACGATTGGTGCTAAGAAATCTTATACACCATTCAATGAAAGAAAGTAATTATTTACCAGGAAATATAAATGAAGAAAAAGAGGTGTGTTAATCAAGAAATTGATCAACATACCTCTTTTATGCTTTGTAAAATTATTGAACTGAAAGTAGCTAGGTGTGGCTTTATAGAAGATATGAAAATAATTTGAAGTAGCTCCCTGTATGATGTACCATGTATATGCTGAACAATCAAAAGTTGTTCTAAGGAGAAGAATTTAATGAAGAAATGGATATATGGAGTTGGTGCAATAGTTATTGTTGCAGCAGTTGGTGTTATAGTTTGGATGAATAAGCCAGATGTATACACTGTTGAACTTGGTAAAGATGTACCTGAGGTATTTATTATTGAATACAATGCAGAGTTTAATAATGAAGATATTATGGTATCGGTATTAAAGAATGAAGAAGAGTTCAAAGAATTTACTTTAGAATATCCTGAAGTTGATACAACTCTTGTAAATAAGAATTTAACACCGGAACAGTTAACTTCATATTTAGAACAAGAAGATAAGATTGAATGGATTAAGGATAATTTAGTAGAAAATATTGTAACAGCAGATATTCCAACCACAATCACTAATGATAAAGAAGAAGTGGTTGAAATTGGTGTTCTACAGGTTAAGTACATCATTTTAGATACAATAAAACCAGAGATTACAGGAGTGAGTGAAGTATCATATTTTGTTGATGAATCATTTGATCTAAATACTGTCATAACAGCAAAGGATCCTGTTGATGGTGATCTAGAAGTGTTGTTTTCAGAATATGAGAAGACAATTGGTGTACACACTGTTATGGCAACGGCAAAAGACAAACATGATAATGAAAGTACATATGAAGTTACAGTGACTATTAAAGAACGTCCTGTGGTTGCGATACCAAAACCGGTTTCAAAACCAAATAAAAACAATAATAATACGAGTGGTTCGGGTAGTAATGCTGGAAGCTATGATGATGATGAGCAAAGTGCTTCAACCAAAGAGGTTACCACTTTAAATATTCAACTAGATCATGGGGTGGTGTACTTCGTAAAACGGTTATAACAAATGAACGATGGGGAGTATCTACTTTGTTCACATTTAAGTATCCGGGTGGGCAACTAATAACCGAACCTGAAGAACCAGGTAATTTTTTTGGAGTAGTAAAATTATCAGATGAAGTTGTTGCAGTTGTATGGGATTATATGAAGTCAGCAGGACACTGGTAATTCTGTAGTATAAGATCCAATTGAAGATTGTTGCAAAAGCATATAGAAAATAGAACTAATGAAAACACCAACAAAATAGTTGGTGTTTTTTGATGTTAAAATTTGTTGATTATAGAGTAATTTGTTGATTAACTTATAAAAATAAGCACAAAAAAACCACTATATAGTGGGTTAAATTTCTATTGGAGCGGGTGAGGAGAATCGAACTCCCGTCTCAACCATGGCAAGGTCGTGTTCTACCATTGTACCACACCCGCATGTTTTGGGTAATATTAAATTTTATAATAAATAGATTATTTTTTAAAAAAAATAATGGCGGTCCAGACGGGACTCGAACCCGCGATCTCCTGCGTGACAGGCAGGCATGTTAACCACTACACCACTGGACCGTATATATATATTAAATTGATTTACAAGCAAATATTGGCGGAGATGGAGAGATTTGAACTCTCGCGCCAGTTACCCGACCTATGCCCTTAGCAGGGGCACCTCTTCAGCCTCTTGAGTACATCTCCGTGATACACTTCTTTGCAATGCTATATCATATTATCACATGTTGTAATGAGAATCAATAGGTAATTTGCATTTCGTGAACTTTCGATGTTTTGCTGAATTTCTCTGCGCTGCTTTTCAGATTACTCTGCGTTGCTTGCTTATCTATAATGCCACAAGCTTATGTAAAATGCAAGTAAATTTTGAAAATATTAAAAGACAATTGCAATTAGTGTGTTAAAATAGAGTTAAGAAAGCGTGAAAAGGTGTCTAAATGGTAGAGAAACGAAGAAGTTTTTTAATTAATAGTTTGTATGTAGGATTATTAGGGTTAATTACAGTAGTTATATTTAAATTCACAGTAAGTAACCTTATGCCATTTGTAGTTGGATTTTTAATAGCGTTTTTATTAAAGCCAATTGTACGTAAATTAGATGATGTTTTTGGAAAGAATAAATGGATTTCAATAGTCGTGACAATATTGTTCTATACATTGGTGCTATTTCTTCTAACATGGCTGGTATTTGCAACCATTGCATATATTCAAGTTTTTATTCCTGTAGCAGAAAGCTTTGTGGATAATGCATTGATGCCAAAGATGTACGAATTGTTAGATTGGTTTGAGGGTCTTGTTCAAAATATAGATCCAAATCTAACTGAGTTGGTCGATCGTGGAATAGCGGAGTTATTAATTGCATTTGAAAACATTTTAAATGTAGCATCCAAAACTGCGCTGGCTGTAGTGACTCAATTAGTCGGTTCGGCACCCAAATTGTTCGTCTCTATAATATTAGCTGTAATCTCATCATTTCTATTTTCAATTGATTATGAAGAGATTATTGAAACAATGTTCTCACTCATGCCGAAAAGTCTTGCGAAATTAACATTTGAGGTTAAAGCAAACTTTAACGACTTAATCGGGAAATACTTCTTAGCGTACTTTAAATTGATGTCATTAACATTTGTTGAGTTGTCGATTGGATTTTTAATATTAAGAATACCAAGTGCGATACCACTAGCGGCACTAATCTCACTTGTAGATATATTACCGGTATTGGGAACAGGGACAGTCTTGTTACCATGGGCATTGTATGAATTTGTAATTGGAACACCAACTTTAGGTATTGGTTTGGCTGTAATATATGGTGTGATAACAACTGTTAGATACTCATTAGAACCAAGAATGATTGGAAAAGAGATTGGATTGCATCCATTAGTTACTTTAATATCAATATTCCTAGGGCTTAGATTCTTCGGATTCTGGGGTTTATTCTTATTTCCGATTGCAGTTACAATCATTGTGACAATGCATCAAGAAAAGAAAGTCAATTTTGTCGGATTCTTTAATGGTGATGTACCACTAACTGATGAACCATCTGAAGATACAATTATTGAAGAAGTTATTATTGTTGAAAGAGATGAAAATAAAGATGAAATCTAACCTTATATATATAAGGCTTAGGATTATCTCTATTAAGTCATTGATCCTGGTCCAAGTCTATGGATTATAAAGGTTAGCAATGGTGGGAAAAACCTATTAGAATAAGAACTTGAAAATAAAGATCTAAATTTGATTAATCTTAAAAAAATAAAAGAATAAATAAATGAATGATATATGTTGACATTAATGGCAGATGTGGTATTATTGAAAGGCTTATGATATCTGGGTTTCACTTTCGAGTGAAGCCCTAATAATGTCAAGGTCGTGGCACACTTGGAACTGTGTGCACGGATATAAATGGAAGGAGAAATTTATGCCAACAATTAACCAATTAGTACGTAAAGGTAGACAAAGTAAACAATACAAATCAAAGTCACCAGCTTTAGGCCGTACACTTAATACAATCAAACGTGAATACACAGATGTAAACAGTCCACAAAAACGTGGAGTATGTACTCGTGTTGGAACTATGACACCTAGAAAGCCGAACTCAGCATTACGTAAATATGCACGTGTTCGTCTAAGTAACGGAATGGAAGTAACAGCTTATATTCCAGGAATAGGACATAACCTACAAGAGCACAGCGTTGTTTTAATTCGCGGGGGTCGTGTAAAAGACTTGGCTGGAGTTCGTTACCACATCGTTCGTGGTGCACTGGATGCAGCTGGAGTTACAGACCGTCGTCAAAGTCGTTCTCAATATGGAACTAAAAAACCAAGAGACAATGACTAATATTTAATTAAGACAAATTTAAATAAAAATTAACTTAAACATGAAAGGAGGCCTTTAACTCATGGGAAGAAAAGGTCAAGCACCAAAACGTGATGTTGTTGCGGATCCAATTTACAATTCAAAATTGGTAACGCGTTTAATTAACAAAGTCATGATTGATGGTAAAAAAGGTCAAGCGCAATCAATTCTTTATAACGCATTCGAAACGATCGAAGAAAAAACAGGTCGTCAACCAATGGAAGTATTTGAACAAGCACTTGAAAATGTATTGCCAATGTTAGAACTAAAAGCACGTCGTGTTGGTGGTTCAAACTTACAAATACCAGTAGAAGTTACACAAGAACGTCGATTGACACTTGGACTTCGTTGGATTGTACAGTACGCACGTACTCGCGGAGAGAAGACAATGGAAGACCGTTTAGCAAATGAAATTATTGATGCTGCTAACGGAACAGGATCTTCAGTTCGTAAAAAAGACGATATTCATAAAATGGCAGAAGCCAACCGTGCATTCGCACACTACCGCTGGTAATTATCAGTAGAAAGGGGATTTAGATTATGTCACGTGAATTTGCATTAGATCATATGCGTAATATTGGAATTATGGCGCATATTGATGCTGGTAAAACAACAACGACAGAACGTATCTTGTATTATACAGGTCGTACTCACAAGATTGGGGAAACTCATGACGGTGCAGCTACAATGGACTGGATGGCTCAAGAGCAAGAACGTGGTATCACAATCACGTCTGCTGCTACAACAGCTGCTTGGAAAGACCACCGTATTAATATAATCGATACTCCTGGACACGTTGACTTTACCGTAGAGGTTGAACGTTCATTACGCGTACTTGATGGTGCGGTTACAGTTCTTGATGCTAAATCAGGAGTTGAGCCACAAACTGAAACAGTTTGGCGTCAAGCTACAAAGTATAACGTACCAAGAATTGTATTTATTAATAAGATGGATGCTACTGGAGCTGATTTCCAAATGGCAACCAACACAATCACAAATAGATTAGGTGCAAAAGCTGCGCCGATCCAATTACCTATTGGAGCAGAAGATCAATTTGTTGGTTTAATTGATATTATTGAAAGAGAAGCACATATGTTTGCAGACGTTTCTCAAAAATCAGACGATATCGTAGAGGTACCGGCTGAGTATGCAGACGATGTTGAATTAGCAAGACAAGTTTTATTTGAAATGATCGCAGATTTTGACGAAGATTTCATGATGACAATTCTTGAAGGTGAAGAGCCAACAACAGAAGCTATTAAAAATGCAATCCGTAAGGGTGTATTAAGCGGGGAATTCTTCCCAGTTCTATGTGGTGCTGCTTACCGAAACAAAGGTGTAATCGCGATGCTTGATGCAGTGATTGACTACCTACCTTCACCAGTAGACGTTCCAAGTATTACAGGAACACTATTAGATGAAGAAACACCAGCTGAAAGACCATCATCAGATGATGCTCCATTATCAGCATTGGCGTTTAAAGTTATGACAGACCCATTTGTTGGTCGTCTAACATACTTCCGTGTATATTCAGGGGTTGCGCAATCAGGAGCTGGAGTTTATAACTCAGTAAAACTTAAGCGCGAAAGATTCGGTCGTTTAATGCAAATGCACGCGAATCACCGTGAAGATATAGAAACAGTATATGCAGGAGAAATTGCTGCAGCTGTTGGATTAAAAGTTACAGCAACAGGAGATACTCTATGTGATGAAAAGAATCCAATTATTCTTGAATCAATGAAATTCCCTGAGCCAGTAATTAACGTTGCGGTTGAACCTAAATCAAAAGGTGACCAAGACAAAATGGGTCTTGCTCTTGCAAAACTTGCAGAAGAGGATCCAACATTTAAGACATACACAGATGAAGAAACAGGACAAACAATCATTGCAGGAATGGGTGAGTTACACTTAGACATTCTAGTAGATCGTTTGAAACGTGAATTTAAAGTTGAAGCAAACATTGGTGCGCCTCAAGTTGCATACCGTGAAACAATCCGTGAAGCTGCGGAATGTGAAGGTAAATTTATTCGTCAATCAGGTGGTCGTGGACAATACGGTCACGTATGGATTAAATTCGAACCAAACCCTGGAAAAGGATTTGAGTTTGTTGACAAAGTTGTTGGTGGAACAGTTCCTCGTGAATTTATTAAACCAGCGGCAGAAGGTCTAGAAGCAGCACTTGTTAATGGATTGGTTGCAGGATACCCTACAATCGACATTAAAGCTACATTATTTGATGGATCAGCGCACGACGTTGACTCAAGTGAGATGGCATACAAGATTGCGGCAAGTATGGCTTTCAAAGAGGCGGCTAAAAAATGTTCGCCAGTATTACTAGAGCCAATTATGGCTGTAGAGATTACTGCACCTGAGGAATACTTAGGAGCTGTAATGGGAGATGTTTCTTCACGTCGTGGACAAATCCGTGAGCAAGAGGAAAGAGGTAACGCTATTATCGTTAAAGCTTTCGTCCCACTTTCAGAAATGTCAGGATACGCAACAGATTTACGTTCATTCACTCAAGGACGTGGAACAAGTTCAATGCAATTTGACCACTACCATGATGTACCTAAATCAATTGCAGAAACAGTTTCCAAGAAAAAAGACTAAAATTAACTCTTTGAGTTGATTTTAAAGTGTGTATACACTAAAATATAATTGATAAGCAATGTTTATTTATATATAGGAGGATTATTGCATATGTCAAAAGTACAATTTGATCGTTCAAAAAGCCACGTTAACGTTGGTACATTAGGCCACGTTGACCACGGTAAAACAACATTAACAGCAGCTATTACAAACGTATTAGCGAAAAAAGGTGGAGCTGAAGCTTCAGCTTACGACATGATCGACAAGGCACCAGAAGAAAGAGAACGTGGAATCACAATCTCAACATCACACGTAGAGTACGAAACAGAAACTCGTCACTATGCTCACGTTGACTGCCCAGGTCACGCGGACTACGTAAAAAACATGATTACAGGTGCTGCACAAATGGACGGTGCTATCTTAGTAGTATCTGCTACAGATGGTCCAATGCCACAAACACGTGAGCACATCTTACTTGCACGTCAATTAGGAATTCCTTACTTTGTTGTATTCCTAAACAAATGTGACATGGTTGATGACGAAGAGTTAATCGACTTAGTAGAAATGGAAGTTCGTGAACTTCTATCAGAAAACGGATACGACGGCGATGACGCTCCAGTAATTCGTGGTTCTGCTCTAAAAGCACTTGAAGGTGTTGAAGAGTGGGAAGAAAAAGTGGTTGAACTTATGGCTGCAGTTGATGCATACGTACAAGAACCAGTTCGTGATACAGACAAACCATTCTTAATGTCAGTAGAAGACGTATTCACTATCTCAGGACGTGGAACTGTTGCTACAGGACGTGTAGAACGTGGAACACTTAACCTTAACGAAGACGTTGAGATTATCGGAATCCGCCCTACAAAGAAAACAGTTGTTACAGGAATCGAAATGTTCCACAAACAATTAGACCAAGCTATGGCTGGAGACAACCTAGGTGCTCTATTACGTGGTATTACACGTGATGAGATCGAACGTGGACAAGTTCTTGCTAAACCAGGAACAGTTACACCTCATAAAAACTTCAAAGCTCAAGTTTATATCTTAAGCAAAGAAGAAGGTGGACGTCATACTCCATTTGTAAGTAACTACCGCCCTCAATTC
>JAAYGI010000017.1 GCA_012727815.1 Erysipelothrix sp. | reverse complement strand
TCTTCAATGCTCATCTTGTTTGTACGCGTATAGTATAGTGTTTTAATACCTTTTTTATAAGCGTATAGATAGTAACGTACTAAATCCTTAGTCGTAATATCTGATGTAATTCCAAGTTCAAATGATATTCCTTGGTCAACGTGTTTTTGTGCTGTTGCAATAACATCGATTAGTTTGAATTTATCCATAACATACGCTGTTTCATACATAAATCCTACTTCATCAGCTTTTGGTGCTGGGAAGTATGTTTTAGAGTTTCCGTAAGTTCTTTCTTCTACCAATTGTTTAATTGGTGTTAGTGATGGTGTTGCACTCATTACATAACCTGAGCTACCATTTGGTGCTACTGCAAGTCTGTATGAGTTATATAAACCATGTTTCATAACTTGAGCTTTTAAATCTGCCCAGTCTGCTTCTGTTGGAATATCAAAGTCTTTGAATATTTCTTTTACAACATCAGTTTTTGGATAAACAGGTCCTTTATTATCAAAGTATTCACCTGTTGCATATTTAGAATCTTCAAATCCTAGGAACATTTGTTTTGTACTGATTGCTGTTTCTAGTGAGTGTCTTAGTGAGTGGTAGTTAACAAGGTGGAAGAATACATCAATTAAATCAATGTTCTCCTCTGATCCATAGCTAATGAACTTCTCAGCAATATAACCATGGTGACCCATGATACCAAAACCAACTGAGCGCATTTCGCGGTTTGCTTTTGCAATCGCTGGTGCACCTGTGATATTTGTATTTACAGATACAGAGTTCATAACATCCATTCCTGCATATACTGTTTCTTTAATTGAGTTGTTGTTAATCATATTACCCATGTGACCACTTGATAGGTTACATGAGATATCGCGACCAATAACGTCATTGTCTCTTTCACCATAGTCATTAAATTCTGATAATACAGATGTCTGTAAGATTTCTGTACATAGGTTTGAGAATTTAACATTACCTGCTAATGGGTTTTCACGGTTAACATTACCTGAGAACATGATGTATGGGTAGCCTGACTCACCTTGAATCAGTGCGATTAATGTTAGGATCTGTCTTGGGTCTACCTTTACTTTTCTAACATTTGGGTTGTCTACTAATTTGTCATACCATTTTTCAATTTCTATTGCTACTTCGTTAAAAGGAACACCATACTCTTCATAAACAGTATGTGGATAGAATTGGTACATGTATTCGCCCTTACGTGCAAGTTCCATCATTAAGTCAGGAACTACAACACCTAAAGATAATGTTTTAGCACGCACATCTTCATCTGCGTTTAATTTTTTAGTTTCTAGGAAGTCTTCTAAGTCAGGGTGGAATACGTTAAGGTATGCAGCTCCTGCTCCTTGACGTTGACCCATTTGGTCAGCATATCTAAATGCGTTATCTAGAAGTTTAGTAACACCTACTACACCTTTTGCAACACCTGGGTTCTTTTTAATTGCTTCACCCTTTGCTCTAAGGTTTGTAAGGTCTAGTGATACACCACCACCTAATTTACTTAATAACATTGATTGTTCAAGTGCTTTAGAAATACCTGCTAAAGAGTCGCCAACTTCTAATAGGAAACATGATACAAACTCTCCACGGTGCTTACGACCTGTATTTAATAGGGTTGGTGTAGCTGGAGTAAAGTCTTGATTAATAAGGTGTTTAATTAAGTTTTTAGCTTTTTCAACATCACCATTACCATGGTAAAGTGCAATGATACTTAATCTGTCTTCATAGCGTTCTAAAATAGTTCCATCTGTTCTTGATTTTAAAGCATAGTCATTATAAAACTTGAATGCTCCCATATATGAACTGAATCTAAACTTTTTAGCATAAGCAATATCGTAGATTTCTTGAATTTCTGAAAATTCATATGCTTCTAAAAACTCTTTTTCATAGTAATCTTCATCAATAAGATACGCAATCTTTTCTTCTAGAGAGTGGAAAAATTGTGTATTCTTATTTACGTGTTCTAAGAAATAAGCACGTGCTGCTTCTTTATCTTTATTTAAATCCTTGATAACGCCCTCGTTATCAACAACTTGGTTGTTTAATACTACCCAACTTGGTATTCCATATCTTGTATTCATATTATTTCCCTTTCCCTTCAAGCCATGCCTGAACTACTTTAACATCATCGTCAAATCCTGATCCTTCATACTTTAGTACAAGATCTATCCCCAACTTACGACTGATTTTAATACCAGCGGCACCAAAATTAGCACCCCAGTTCTTATTACCACTTACAGCAACGCCAACCACTTTCTTGTGATGATCTTTTAAGAATGCTTTTGCTTCATGGGTAACCTCACCAAAGTTGAATGATCTTGTTAAAAGCAGTACATCTTCATTACTCTCAACATAATCCTGTATATCTACATAAGGATGACCAACCTTCTTGGCGAAGCGTTGACCTTGTCCTGTTAAACTATCTACGACTATTAACATATGAAACACCCCTTTATCTGCCACTCTATTATTGCATAGTTGACATCAAAAACTAGAATAGAACACCCCTATTTTGCGTGTTTTCATAACTTTTCATAACATATCATAAATTATTTAACGTTTATCGTTACCATGTGAAATTATTCATAATTTGCACAAGGTTTTTTACCAGCTTTTTAACCCTGGATAATACGATTGGTGATATCGCAATTAAATTGACACAGTATCACTACTATACGATACTTTTTAATATCTTGCATGATTTTAACATAAAAGAATTTTTTCACGACTCTTACCCTCATTTGACCCTGATATAACACTTTATGAATAGATTTAATTAAGACTATCCACAAGTCACTCAAGTTGATTAATAAGACCCTCACACCTATACTTATAAGTGCGCAATAAGGAGAAGATACATGTTACACACATATAAATATAACGGAAGTAATAAAACATTAATTATGTTTCATGGTACAGGTGGTGATGAGAACTCACTTGTGCATCTTGCAAACCAAGTTGCTCCCAATATGAACCATTTAGCACTGAGGGGTGATGTGGTAAGTTTTGGACAAAGAAGATTTGCTAAAATATCCTCTGAGGACCAACTATTAGACCTTGAAGATATGTTATTACAAGCATCTAAGATAAGAAAGATTTTAGAAATGCTAAAAGTAAGGTATAATCTAGGTGAGGTATGGGCTCTTGGATTTTCAAATGGTGCCAATGCAATTATATCCCTGCTTCTAAATGAAGCACCGATATTTGATAAAGCAATATTAATGAGACCTATGGATTTAGACATCCAAACAAAAGAATTACCTTTAAACAATATGGAAATACTGATACACAGTGGTAAAAAAGATACTGTTATTGTTCCTGAACTTGCTTATAAAGCTGAGGAACGATTAAGAAAAAACGGTGCTAACGTAGAACACGTATCAGTTGACTTAGATCACAGAATGAGACAATCAGAAATAGACACACTTGCTCAGTGGTTTAAAGCAAGATTATAAGGAGCGTTATGGATAAGGAAGCACTTAAATTATTAAATGAATCAGTAAGTTTTGCTATCGTTGGTATGAGTGACAACCCCAAACGTTACTCTTATAAAATATTCTTTAAACTATTAGAGAAAGGCAAAACAGTATATGGTGTTAACCCCATATACGATGAGATTGAAGGACATCATGTATATCCGACACTCTCATCCATTAACAAACCAGTTGACGTTGTAATACTCTTAATTAACCCTGCTATCGGTATTACTTACCTACATGAAGCATTTACATTAGGAATTAAAACATTATGGCTACAACCTGGATCTGTTAGTGATGCAATTATAGAAAAAGCTAACTTTCTTAAACTCAATGTAGTAAGAGACTGTGTGCTTGCACTTTACAATTATGAAGATTACTAGGAGATATAAATGATTAAAGCAATTATTTGCGATTTAGATGAAACATTACTGGACCTTAATAAACAAGTTTCAGCAAAAGATATAGAAACAATCAGAAGTCTAAAAGATAAAGGTATTTCATTTGTACCTGCTACTGGACGTCCATACTTTTCTATCAAACAAACAATTAAGGATTTAGGTCTTCTTGAAGAAGATGACATATCTATTACTTATAATGGCGGTATGATTCACAGAAACCATGACCATAAGATCTTAGATGAGAATGGACTGACTGATGAACTTGCTGGATGGCTCTTTGATTTTGGAGTTCGAAACGATATCTGCATGCATGTTTATGTAGAAGAACTTACCTACCACTTCAACTTAAACGATGAAGAGAAACATCACTGTAGAAACTTTGAAGGATTTACTGAATTATCAGTAACTTCTCTTGATGAGTTAAATGGAACACCTATTATCAAGATGTTGTATCAAGATCTTGATATTGAATACCTAAGAAGTATTGAAGCTCAAATTCCGCAAAAATATAAAGATCAATTAGAGATCTCATATTCTTCAGGTCGTTACCTTGAATTCAATCCAAAAGGTGTTTCAAAAGGTGAAGCCATCAAACATTTAGCAGACATCTTAAATATCGATGTTAAAAACATGTTAAGTATCGGTGATAACTTCAATGATATGACTATGATACAAACTGCAGGTAAAAGTGGAGCACCTAAAAATGCTGTTCAAGAACTAAAAGACATCGCTGATTATGTCAGTTCATACACACATACAGAAAGTACTGTATCTGATATTATCAACCACTTTATCAAAGACTAATATAAACAATCAAAAAGAGCGTGGATTCATAATCATTTAGTGATTAGAAATCCGCGCTCTTTTACTTTTTAAATATTTATTTCAAAACTATCCATGTCGATAAATTACTTAGTTTTCTATATTTTAAGACAGACCTTCTAGTGTTTGAATATCTTAAATATACAATGTAAACTTATGATATATTTAAATATATATATCATAGAAAAGGGGAACGAATATGAACCGTATTGTTAAAAATAAAAATGAACTGGTATACTCATCTTTAGATAGAAAACAGAACTTGATATGAATGAGTATCTAGCAGACTTAGGACTGAAATATGATATCAAGATGAATCGAACAATCTATGGATAATATAAGAATTATCCCCTTATTATCCACGGACCTATGTCTCCAAAAAATTTATCCTATATGTATATGTTAGAAATTCCTTTACTTCCTTTTGAAAGTCTATCCTATAAAGACCTTGCAAAAAAGTTAAAGAAAAGTAATAAATCAATAAAGAATGTATCTTTCAATGATTCAAGTTTAGAGGTCTATATGAAACTGTCTGGAATGAAAACTAAAAAGATACTTCAAAATCTAGATGAACCTTTAGATGCTGTTGTCGCGATACTTGATTAGCACAATTTAAAACCTGCTGTATGAACTGTTTACAAGAGAACGAAAATCTTGGAATCTATGCAATTAATTATAATGCTCAAGTTTTATGCCAAGAATGTCATATACTTGCTAAAGAAGAAATAGACAAGGAAGTCTATTATCCCACTGATGATGTTGAAGAAAATTATTATATGGGAATCATTGGAGCAATAATTGGTTCCCTTGTCGGGGTTGCATCCATTATATTACTTGATAGAATAAACTTCGTAGCCTCAATCTCGGGTTCTGTTATGGGATATGGAGCATTGAAGGGTTATGAGTTCTTGGCGAAAAAGCTCAGTAAAAAAGGTATTATTGTCAGTGTTATCATCATGATATTATGACCTTCTTCGCTGTTGGGTTTGCTATGGTTATTAATGTCGCACTTACATTCAATGCAAGCATCATAGAATCCTATCAATACCTGATTTTCCTATTCCAAGCAAAAGAGTTTAATATGGGACCCATACTATGGAACCTACTCTTTGTATTTGTATTTGTTGGTATCGGTGCTATTACAGTTATAAACACAGCTAATCTTAAAGTTGATTCTAAATTAGGATATTGGGAACTGGACTAATCTAATACTCTTAAGGTTAATACAATTACAATATTTTTAAAAATTTTCAGACAAAAAGAGGTCATCGACCTCTTTTTTTGTTACCTAATACAAAATGTATTTATTAATAATTAATTGTCTTGATTCCATCTCAATCTAATCCATATCTTTTTTGTTACAAAGAATGACATCGCAAATACAACAATGGTTAATACACCTCGAACAAATTGATCTAGGTTACTAAAGAGTGCAACAGATATAATATTTGATACTACAATAATAACTACCCAACGAAACAGTTCTTTCACAATTTATCACCTACCTCACCTTCAATTAATAATCTACATACAAATAAAAACTTCAACATTTGATTTAACCTATTTAAAACCCCTTCATCCTTTAAGATTTAGGGGTTAAATTACTTTAAAATAAATAGATAATTAATTATCTTACTTTACAATAAGTGAACGTAATTCTTTAATTCGTTTACCAAATGTTTCTAAGGTTGTATCAACTGCTGTAGATTCTCTCATATCAACACCTGCATCTTTTAGAACATCTAATGGATACTTATGGTTTCCTGATTTAAGGAATGTAAGATATGGTACAACATCTCCACCATTATAGATATGCTCGCTGAATAGTGTTGCTGCACTAAATCCTGTTGCATATTGGTATACATAATAGTTGTAGTAGAAGTGTGGGATACGTGCCCATTCATATTGAATTTCTTCTGTAGAGATTTCTTCTCCATAGTAGAATTTATTCAATGCAAGATATTCTCCACTTAAAAGTTCAGCTGTCAGAGTTTGACCTTTTTGATCTTTTGTATGAATTAAATGTTCAAATTCAGCAAATTGAGTTTGTCTGAAGACTGTACCTTTAACACTGTCAAGATAATGGTTTAATAGATATGCCTTTATCTCAGGACTATCGTATTGTTCAAGTAGATAGTTTAAGAGTAAGTTTTCATTTGTTGTTGATGCTACTTCAGCTAAGAAGATTGAATAGTCATCATAAATGAAAGGTTGGTATTTACGACTGAAGTATGAGTGAACTGAGTGTCCAAGCTCATGAGCCAGTGTAAACATGTTGTCTAAGTTATCTTGCCAGTTCATTAAGATATATGGATTGGTTCCAGATGTACCTGATGAATATGCACCTGATCTCTTACCAACATTTTCATATACATCTACCCAACGTTCATCAAATGCACGTTTTAATACTGAGTGATACTCATCACCTAAAACAGCAAGTGCTTCAAGAATGATTTCTTGTGCTTCTTCATATGTAAATTTAAGATCTACTTCTTCAACCATTGGAACGTATATGTCATACATTTCAATCTTATCTAGTTTTAAAGCATCTTTTCTAAGTGCTACATAATCATGTAACATATCAATATTAGTATGGATACCTTTTAATAAAGCATCAAATACTGACTCATCAATATCATTAGCAAAAAGTGCTGCATGACGTGCAGAGTCAAATCCTCTTAAGTCTGCATTAAGATTATGGATCTTAACTTGTCCTGATAAGGTACTTGCCAGTGTATTCTTTAAATCACCAAATGCATTTTGCATTCCTAAGAATGATTCTTTACGAACTTCTCTATTGGATGATTCCATAAGAAGACCATAACGACCAAATGTTAATTGTACTTCATTACCTTCTGCATCTTTAACAATTGGAAGTTTAATATCCGCATTGTTAATCATTCCAAAGACATCTGATGGAACTGCAAATACTGGTCTCATTGTTGCAAGCATTCTTTCTTCTTTTTCACTTAAGATATGTTTTCTATTGTTAAAAAGAATTTCAAATTCGTGTTTGTATAATGACAATGCTTCATTCTCATCCAGGTAACCTTCAATCTTCTCTTGATTTGCTGCAAGGATCTCAGTATTCATAAATGAGAAAGCTGCTCCAAATTGTGATAAGAGTGTCATTGCTTTACCTGACATATTTTGATAGAAAGCATTTGTAGTGTCTGTGTCAAACATTAAGTGTGTGTAGACGTATAAATGTCCCAGTCTATAGTTAAGGTCATCTCTGAACTTTAAACCCGCTAGTAAGCTTGCTGCATCCTTTGTTAAGGTACCTTTATATTTACTAACTTCTCCTAATAGACTGAGAACATTTTCATATTCTTTTTCCCATGCTGTATCTGATTCAAATATTGAAGTTAAATCCCAAGTATTTTCAATCTTTACATCTTTTCTATTTAATAATTCTTGATTTTTCGGCATTTTATCATCCTCCATCTTTATATATTTTACCATAAAATAAAAGATAGCAAAGGTTTATTTTGCTATCTTCTAATTCTAGTTTCTTCTTTTTCTAGTATATGGTCAATCATATCTTCAGTAACACTTACTACATCTCCATAGAGTGTATGGGCTAAAACACCTGATATTGCGGCCTTATTTACAAGTATTTTGTTATCTTCTTGATTCAAAATACCAGCTATTAATCTTGCTGCAAAACCATCGCCAGTTCCGATAGGATCTAAGACTTGTTTTATATCATATGACTTACTTGTATAGTAGGTATTATCTTTTACTAAGAATCCCTTATAGTTTGTTGAGTCTTTATGCGTTCCTGCAAAGATATCAATTTTAAAGTCATTCATAAATGTTTTGAATAATGATTCCATGTCATCGGTACTTTCATATCCTAACAAACTGATAACATCATGTTTAGAACCCAATACAATATCTGCTTTTGATAAAATCATGCGATACTCATCTAGTAAGTCTTTACCACTTGTTAGGTTGGGTCTATAGTTGCAGTCAAATATGATCTTGATACCTAAACTGTGTGCTTGGTGGATTATATTAACAATATTATTTAAAGATACATCTGATGTACTTAAGGCAATACCACATATATGAATATGGCTAATGTCTTTAAGTGCATTCTTGATAACTTCTTTACTTAGAAGATGTGTATTGAATGAACTGACACTTCTGTCTTGATATGTTATTTCAGAAGGTCTATATCCGATTCCTTTTTCAAGGATGTATGATCCAATATGATGTCCATTTCTTTCAATATAGTCTGTTTCAATACCATAAGACTTAATTGATTTGATTGCTGCATCTGCTAGATTATTAACAGGAAGCATTGTGAACATTCTTGTTTCAATACCAAAGTTACTTAAGCCAGCCAGTACATTAAGACCGGTTCCTGTAAAGAGATAATTAAATGAATTTACTTGATGTATAAGTTTATTATCTGGAACTTCAAGACGCATCATTAATTCGCCAAAGGCTAATACTTTCACTTTAACAATCCTTTTGTGATTTCAAACAGTATTTTAACATCATCAATACGTGTTTGATTTGTTTCTTTATCAATGATTGAACTATAGATATGTGGAATAACTTTCTTAACACCAGCATCCAGTGCTGTTTTTAATATTGTTTCAAAGTTTTCTAAATCTATACCACCTGTTGGCTCCATTGCAAAGTCTTGTTTTGCACATGCTTCACAAACATACTTATATTCTTCTAAAGTTTCTAAACCTTTCATAGGATAGAATTTAATTGAGTTACCACCCATGTCTTTAATCATTTCAATTGCTGTTTCTACAGGTACTTTAGTTGGTTTTGCTTTTGAACTTAAAGGTCCTGTTGCAAGATTTACATAACCTACCTCTCCTGTTGGAGAAACAAGTGCATTAATAAATGTTTCTTTTTGATCTACACCACGGGTTAAACCAACACCTGTGAAGACTTGGTTTGCATGTTGTGGATGTAATTTATCACTCAGGTATGCAACTCTATACGTTTGATTAGGATCTCCTGCACCAAGACCAATAGATAAAGCATTCCCTAGGATTTCTTGATATTTTAGCATATCTTCATAGGCTGCTTCATTACTTGGATAGTTTGCTGATAATACACCTACAACACCAAATCCATCACAAGCTTCTAAACTTTCTTTACCATTTTCATATGATCCTGCTAAGAAATTTAATGCAACTCTATCTTTATAAAAATTAATTTTTTTACTCATGGAAATTCTCCTTAATTCTATGAATTATATATTCAATGTCTTTGGGTGTTAGTGCTCTTGTATCAAATTCAACAATCCCTTGATTACTTTGATAATTACGCGTGTAGATTGCTGGGTTACCTTCTTCTAGATTTTGAATTAAGCTTCGTGCTTTGTCAGGGCTTGTTTTAATTGCAAGACGGTAGATTTCACGACCTGCCGGATCTTTTGTTATAAAGGCTTCAACTGTTCCTTTAAGATGACTTAAATATGGTTCTATATCAATTACTTGTTTTTCTTCATGTCTTGCATCCAGTGCAACAAGTAATCCTGATGCCATCTCTTTAGTAACCTTCATAGCACGTCCAAT
>JAAYGI010000016.1 GCA_012727815.1 Erysipelothrix sp. | reverse complement strand
TTGAGATTTAGTATTTTAAGTTTCTTATCCGATATTTGAATATAATATTTAAAAGTTTTTGAGAAATGTGGATATCTAAGCGATAAAACATTCAATATAAATATAATCACTATCAAATAAAGATATAAATATCCTGTAAATATTGGATATTAGATAAGAAGCTAAGAAAACAATTCATATCCTCACCTAAGAATGATACAAAAAGTATGTACAGTGAAACGAGGGATATCATGAGTGAAACAGATATTATAAAGATATTCGACACTTATTTACGTTCAGATACCATTAAAACTTTAAAAAATAATAAGGATATTTACAGAAGATATATATATACACAAAAGAAAAGTCAGACTTCTTCTCTTTTTGGAAAAGCTCTTCTTTCAATAATTTAGATTACACTATCAGTGGAGAATTTATCTTTGCTACAACAGATGATGTTGATATAGATACCTTATGCCAGCAGATAACATACATGGTGCGACGAGAGAAATATACCAATGGATATGTTGCAACACATCTTGATTCTTTCAAGCTACTAATTAGTCTATTAAATAAAAAAATAGCATAAAATCTTAATATAAAAAAGAGTTTTATGTCATATGAAGTTATCTTCAATGACACAAGACTCTTTTTACTTGCTACATATATAAATTATTTATTTCTGATAAACACCAATTTTGCATTACTATTGGGTGTTTTTCTTTCATCAATATCAAATTGATTTAAAGCTTTTAGAAGTGGGGTTAGTTGATAGAAACCGTAACTTCTAGGGTCAAAGTCTGGATATTTTGTCATCAAGTGGTTTCCTAAATCACCCATGTATACATAACCATTATCATCCGCTTTAGCATTGATACTTTCCTTAATCATTGCTGTTAGTATCTTACGTGATTTTATATCAACACCAGATTTATCACCATGAAGTCCTTCAGTCTCCACAAGTGTAATAATATCTGTGTATATAAACTTATCACATGCTGCTATAAATGCATTGGGTGTCTTACGCTCACCAATACCAATAACATATCTTCCTGCTTCTCTAAGTCTGATTGCAAGACGTGTAAAGTCACTATCACTAGAAACAATACAGAATCTATCAATATTATCTTGATATAGAATATCCATTGCATCAATGATCATTGCTGAGTCAGTTGAGTTTTTCCCTACAGTATAAGAATACTGTTGTATTGGGGTTAATGCATGTTCTAATAGGACAGATTTCCATCCTGAAGCTTGTTGTGTTGTCCAGTCTCCATAAATTCTTTTTATAGTTGGAGTACCATAATTAACAATCTCTCCAAGTATTCCTTTTATATTTTTATGAGATACATTGTCTGAGTCTATCAGTACCGCAACTCTTTCATCTTTAACATTTAACATAAATAATCTCCTTATTTCGATATAACGAAAATTACGCCTTCTTCTTGGTTTGAAGCTTCTATTGTATATTTATAGTTTGTTACTACACGATGTACAATAGCAAGTCCAAGACCAAATTGGCCTTTGTCACCCATTTCATAGGGTTGAAAGAATGCATCGATTCTTTTTTGAGAAACTTTTTCTCCATCATTATAGATTGATACATAGTTGTCTTTCATTTCAATAACAACTTTCGTTTTACTATATCGAAGTGCGTTATCTAATAGATTCTCTATTACAACACGCCATGGTTCTTCTTGCCCTTGGAAATGATCGCCATCACATTCAAATATGATTTCGATTTCCGGACGTATTTGTTTAGATGATAGTATTACTTGGTTCACAATGGGCTCCATATGTATTACTTCATTTACATCTATTTCTTCGTGGGTCATATAATCCATTCTGTTTAACATTAATAGATTATATATCTTCTTCTCTAATCTTTCAGCATGTTCAATGATAACATCAACACTTTTCTCTAGTGTCTCATAAGGATATATACCATCTTTAATTGCTTCACTGTATGATTTAATT
This sequence comes from Erysipelothrix sp., assembly GCA_012727815.1. Taxonomy (GTDB): domain Bacteria; phylum Bacillota_I; class Bacilli_A; order Erysipelotrichales; family Erysipelotrichaceae; genus Erysipelothrix. Next base: position 30,808 of record JAAYGI010000016.1, on the reverse strand, counting down.
GTCGCTACAGGTGTTTTTAAATCGTGTGAGATATTTTGTAACATCTCTTCTTTTTGAGCTTGTTGAAATTCAAGTTCTTCTTCCATCTTTAATAAAACTCTTGCAAGATCTCCAATTTCATCTTCTCGATCAATCTTTAAAGTACCTGGATTGTGTTCATTTCTTTTTTCTATGTATTCTTTAATTTGATTTAGAGGATGGATTATCGTTCCTACCCAATAAAGCATAAATATGAATACAGCAGATATCACCATTACAATTATATATACAAATGTATTTAATAATGCTGTTTTGAATTCATTGTGGTATTCAATTGGCATTATTGTAACTATTTCTGAGGATTCATTGATATTTTTGAATGATATTAGACCAGATTTCTCTATCCTTTTATCCAATCTATCGCCTTCAAATTTACTCAACTCTTCTTCTATCATCTTATAGATTCCTGGAAATGTATCTTCAATATTTGTATTGGTAGAAATCAAAGGAATCGAATCCTTTACATAAATGATATGAACCATATCTGATACATCGGAGCCAAAAAGACTGGGACCAGTTTTCCCAAGTAAGTAATTTTCAATAACGCCTTCTTGTGTGTCATGTATAATATTGAACATCTGATTTTCAACAAATGTATCAACACTCAATGCCATAAAACCAAAAAAGAACGATATTAAAAACATTGAGATTGATACAACCATAAATAAGAGTTGTTGCGTCAATGGCATTCTTTTAATAAAGTTCTTAATGTGTTTCATCCGAGTCTGTATCCAAATCCGTAGATTGTTTGAATATTCAATTTAGGCATTTTTCTTCGAAGTCTACGTAATGTATCATCTACAACACGATCTGATCCAAAGTAATTTGTCTCCCATACATGAACAAGTATTTGTTCACGTGTAAAAGCAATGCCTCTATTTTTAACAAACATCATCAGTAAATCGAATTCTTTTGTTGTAAGTTCCAGCTCTTCATTGTCACTGATTGCTTTTCTTTGTTTTTCATCAATTGTATAGCCATCAACTTCAATTTGAACGTCGTATTTATAAACTCTTTTAATGATATTATTGACACGTAACACTAACTCTTTTGGTGAGAAAGGTTTTGTGATGTAATCATCACTCCCTTTTTCAAGTCCAATAATTCTATCGAACTCTTTATCACGTGCTGACATAAAAATAACAGGTGTTGTTTTTGAATATGAGCGGATTCTCTCAATTAAATCAAAGCCACTTTTGTCATCTAACATGATATCTAATATCCATAAATGTACATCATCATCTTGAATATGCGCATTGGCTTCTTCATAAGTTAGGTATGATCGGACCTCATAACCAGCTTGTTCTAAATAACTTTTAACAAGTTCATTTAAGTCCTTTTCATCTTCTACAACATTCACAACATATTTCATATAATCACTCCTTATAGTTTTACAATAAGATTTACAACTTCATCAGCAAGTTTTTGACATACTTCTTGGGTTTTTGCTTCAACCATAACTCTTAGTAGATTTTCAGTACCTGAAGGTCTTACAAGGATTCTTCCTTCATCCTCCAAGCTATCTGCAATCTTTTTAATTTTATCTTGTAATAATCTATTTGACATGATGACATTTTTATCTTTGACTTTGACATTTATCAGTACTTGAGGAAATGTCATACATTCATTTGATATAGTGTGCATTGTCGTTTTGTTTTTTGCAATAATCTCTGCCATTTTAATTGCAGTGAGTACCCCATCTCCTGTTGTTGCATATTCTTTTAAGACGATATGTCCTGATTGTTCTCCACCCAGTACATAGTCGTTTTCCATCATTTCAGCAACAACATTTTTGTCGCCTACATCTGTTTGAATTACATTAATTCCAAGCTTCTTCATGGATTTTAAAAATCCAAGATTTGCCATAACTGTTGATACAACAGTATTTTTATCTAAATGATTTGTTGCTAACATATCTTTTCCAAGTATGTATAGAATTTTATCACCATCAATAATATTTCCTAATTCATCAACTGCAAGACATCTGTCTGCATCTCCATCAAATGCAAAACCCATGTCTGCTTTGTGTTCTACAACTGCTTTCGCAATATAGTCCATATGTGTTGAACCACCATTGTGGTTAATATTAGTACCATTTGGAGTGTCATTCATTAGAATAACATTTGCTCCAAATCCTTCAAACAATCTTTTAGCTGAAGTTACAGATGAACCATTCGCTAGGTCTAACACAACTTTAAGACCATCAAGTCTATGTGTCATAGAATCTTCTAAATGCTTAATATAGTGCTCTATTCCGTCTGAGTAGTAGTGAATATTTCCAATATGATCTGGTCTATTAAGTTTAATTTCACCTTTGATATAGCGTTCTATATCATCCTCTAAATCAGCTGGTATTTTAAATCCTTCTGAACTAAAAACTTTTAATCCATTATCCACATAAGGGTTGTGGCTTGCTGATATCATAACACCTGCACTGAATCCATTCTCCTTTAGAATGTATGCTAAGGCTGGTGTTGCTACGGTACCTGCTAAGTATACCTGTGCACCTTGTGAGGCTGCACCGGCTGCTAATGCATGTTCTAGCATATCTGACGATTGTCTTGGGTCTTTCCCAATTACAAGTTTTTCATTTTTTAGGGTATGTCCCAAATATTCACCCACCATAAGCGCAAGCTTAGGTGTTAAAATTTCGTTGGCTTTCCCCCGAATGCCGTCTGTACCAAAGTATTTGATAATAATTCTCCTATTCTATAACATCTACTTTAATTGATGACTTGGTTGATTTAATATCAAGAAGTGGTAATTGTTCATCAATATAGAGTGTTAAGTCTTGTCCATTTCCAATTTGAATATCTCTCATGTTTACATATACAATTACATCACTTGGATCAAACTTATCTAAATTAGCTTGAGTTCCTTTTACTATGAGTGATGTTGTAAAGTCTGCTTCATTTGCCGCTTTAATCTTATATCCATGGATATTTCCACGATACACTATTTCAACGTTCGGGAACTCTTTAGTTACCATATCATCTAGTTTCACATCAACACTTACTTTTGAAACACTACCGTGTTTAACACCTGTTGGTAATGATATGTTGTGTGTTAGTTTTCCAGAGGATAATGTCGATGCCGGTATATATACCGTAATCTCATCAATTGCATCCAATACTGATTGCTGTCCGTAAATTGTGATGGCTTCGTGGTCCATTACAATTGATGCGACTGCTTTATTATCAGGTATTTCACCTTCGAATCTTGCATAGATTGGAACTGTTTTATTTGGTGAAGATACTTCTACTTTTGCATTTACTACACGTGGTATAACGTCTGCGTTTTCAAGTTTTTCACCATTTTGGTTATATGCAACAATGGTTGCTTCTTGATCAAATGTACTTGTTTTTCCACCAACATCAATCAGTGCCTTAACAAATGCAATTTCATCAAGTGTTTCTTTAGAAGCTGATATTGTTACATCTCTTGAATCTAATGTTACTTCTCCCAATACATATTGGTCTGCCAATTTATCTTGATTGATAAATTCATATGATAGTGCCATTGTTTTAGTTTCTTTAATGCGGATTGTTACACGTGCTGATGCTGGTACTACCTTAGCCTTAACACGACTTGAAACACCCACAGGAACATAATCAACTTGGTGAGTTCCTTCTCCAAGTGTTCTTAGATCCAGTTCAACCGTAATTTCTTCGGGTTCTACTACGATGATATCTGAATAATCACCCAATACATCTACCCCTACAGTACTTTCAATACCTGAAACTTCGTACATCTCTCTATTGTAGATTGCGTTAACTTGTACATTCGACAATGACTTAGCCTGTACTACAGTATCAACACTTTCTGCTGAGAATGTTAGGTATACAAGTATCGCAAATGAGAATGCTACAACACGTGCATATTTAGGATTGAATACGATTCTATCAAACCAAGCACTAAACCATCTGAATGCTTGTTTAAAGTAACCACCTATAAGATCATAGCGTGTTGTCCATTTTTCTTTTTGCTGTGCAACACGTTCTGCTAGGTCTTGTTTATCTTGAGTTCTTTTCTTGTCTCTTAATTCTTTTTGTTCTTTGTTATCTTTTTTATTCATCTTCACTACCTCCATTTCCAATGGATGGTTCTTTTTTTCGAGATGTTGCGCTCTTTAGGGATTCTAAATCTGCAGCATCTTCATCTGTTTTTGGTGATTCTTTTAATTTTTTGAATAACCTTACTGGGGCATCTTGTTTTTCTTCTTGTGTCACAGCGTTCTTACCTTTAGATTTTTTATCTGAAGTCTTATCTTTTCTAAAGAAAGATGTTAATGGGTTAATATCTTCTTCGTCGACTTTCTCGATGTTTAAAGGATCCATGTTGAATCTTTTTAAGTTAACTTTCTTAGTTGTTTTTAATTCAACTTTATTACTGATTTCAGTTTCAGTATTTTGAATTAAAACATTCAAATAATCACGTAGACTGTTGCCATCATTTTCGGTCAACTTACCATTTTCAGCAACAGAGATTGTTCCTGTTTCCTCAGATATAACAATTGTAATAGAGTCTGTAATTTCACTTACTCCAATTGCTGCACGGTGACGTGCACCAAAACGTGTTGGTAAATCTAGGGATGTCGTTGGGAAATATGCAGATGCACAAGCAATACTGTTTCCCTGAATAATTACCGCACCATCATGAAGTGGTGTAGTTGTTACAAATATAGATGTCAATAAGTCTGCTGTTACTGTGGAATTAATTGGTGTTCCTGTTTTAATAAAGTCTGCCAATGAGTGTCCTTGCTCCAGTGTAATAATTGCACCTATTTTTTGCTCTGATAAACTGACACTTGCTTTTACAAGTTCATTAATAAGTCTTTCTCTTTCATTTCCTGAAAGACTATGAAGTGAGGAGAATACAGTTGTTTTTCCTAAGCGTTCTAAAAGTCCTCTGATTTCTTGTTGGAATATAATTACAAATACAAGTACACCGTACTGTATTAAGAAATCAGCTAAAGATAATACAACCTTTAAACCTAAGTAGTATGCAATAAAGCGTACTAAAACAACAAGCACAACTCCCTTAAAAATTTGTACTGTTCTTGAATTATTTCGAACTACCCTTAATGTGTAGTATATTAAGATCCATACAATAGAGAAATCAATTAATATATTGATCGCACTAATGAGTGTTCTTAGTGATAAAAAATTTAGTGGCATAAAAACCTCCTGATTCTAGTTTAATTATATCACGAATTATGTGATAATTGACTGCTATTTACAATAACACATATAAAGAGACAATTGGGAAAATTCACCTAAGATTCATAATCTAAAATTGACTCTCGTATAGTTCTTTATAAAAACCATTCAGTGCTAATAATTCTTTGTGGTTTCCTTTTTCAATAATGGAACCCTCTTTCATGACAAGGATTAAATCCGAGTCAATAACCGTTGATAAGCGATGGGCTACAAAAAATGAAGTATGTTGTTTCATAATCTTAGTAAATACAGATTGAATTCTTTTTTCTGTAAGACTATCAATACTACTTGTTGCCTCATCGAGTATTAGAATTGATCCTGCTATTAATAGTGCACGTGCAATTGTTATCAGTTGCATTTGCCCTTTTGATACATTACTTGCACCTTTAGCAATAAGAGTTTCATATCCTTTATCAAGGCGCATAATCATATCATGACAATCAGCCTTTTTAGCCGCCTCAATGACCGCATCTTTTGATGCTTCTGGATTTCCATAACGTATATTTTCAAATATAGTCCCTTCAAATAACCAAGGTTCTTGTAAGACGATTGATATATTATTGTGTAAAGATGCTCTTGTCATGTCTGTAATATCGACATCATCAATTGTAATGATCCCTTTGTCTACTTCGTAGAATCTCATAAGGATATTAATTAGGGTAGATTTCCCAGAACCAGTGGGACCGACAATCGCAATCTTTTGTTTGGGTAATACATTAAGATTTAAATCTTTAATTAACTTTTTGTTTTTGTTATATGAGAAATCAACATGATGGAAATCAACTTTACCTAAACTATCGATAGAAATTGTTCCTGAATCGATTTGTTCTTTCTCATTGAGTAATGCTTCAATGGTTTCAATCCCAGCTTTTGCTGCGAAAACTTGTGACATATTTGCACTCAACTCATTGAAGGGCTTTGAGAACATCATTGAGTAACTTAAGAAGCTGGTAAACAATCCAACACTCAATCCACCCTTTAGGATTGTAAAAGCACCTATCAGTCCTAAGAGTGCATAAGACATGTTATTTACAATTCTAGTGGTTGGGTTTGTAATTGATGATACAAACTGTGCCTTTTGCCCCACAAGATTGAAATCTTTATTTATTCTTTCAAATCTATCCAACATTACACCTTCATAATTACTATTAATAATTAAGTTATGTGTATGTATGTTTTCTTGAACAAAACCGTTCAGTAGACCTGCCAATCTTTGTTGTTCTTTAAAAGCTTGATTGGACGCTTTTGATACAAGACTTGAAGAGATGTATACAAAAGGTATTGTAAGATAAACAACCAATGTCATGGTAATACTGATACTTAACATAAATAATGTAGCAACTACAATAATTACAATACCACCCAGTATTTGGGATAGTAATTGGAATAATCCATCTAAAACAAGATCACTGTCATTTGATACCATGTTTACAAGTCTTCCATGTGCATTGGTATCAAGATATGAAAGGCTTAACCTTGAAAGTTTATCTTGTATTTTCTCTCTAATATCAGACACGACAGTTGCTGATATTAGAAAGGATATATAATTTGATATCCATACAAATATAAAACTAAGTATATAAAGTAAAAGTGCATTCAGTAAGTATGTTTTCACCAAAGTAAAATCTACATTACCTTTGGAGACCATTGCATCTATCGCCTTACCTAAATAGAAAGGTGTGATAACCAAAGCAAGATTACCTAGAATAGAAAATAGTAAACTAAAGCTAACACCTAGTTTTTTATCTTTTAAATATTTAAACATTGTGTTCACCTCTTACTTGAGTTTCATGAATCTCTTGGTAGAGTTTATTTCTTTTAAGTAATGAGTCATGATCTCCTGCATCTTTTAGTTGTCCATCTTCTAGCACATAGATTGTATCTGCTTTTTGAAGTGATGTTGTTCTTTGGGTTATTACAATTGAAGTCATATTTTTATAATTCTCTTGTATATTTGTTCTTAGTTTTTGATCCGTTAGATAATCCAGTGCACTCAGTGAATCATCCAAGATTAAAATTGCAGGATTTTTAGCAAGTGCACGTGCTATATTAACACGTTGTTTTTGACCTCCTGATAAGTTAGAACCATAGGCAAGTATTTCTGAATCAAGACCCTTGTCTAAGATATCCTGAGCTTGTGCCATTCTTAAGGCATGTGCGACATCTACATCTTTACCCATAGCAACATTATCAAAGAGTGTTCCTTGAATAAATTGTGCACTTTGAGTTGCATAGCCAATTTTTTCTCTTAAAGTATATAGGTCAATATCCTTTATATTAATATCATTAATATAAATAGCACCCTCACTTACATCATAGTATCTCATTAGTAAGTACATTAGAGTACTCTTTGCACTTCCTGTTAGACCAATAAAACCAACCATTGTATTGGGTTTAATAATAAAACTCATATTGGATACAACATGATAGGATTCTCCTGGATATGAAAATGATACATTATCAAAGTTTATTGTTAAATCACTTCCTAAATCTTTTACTGCATCATCTGAAACAGTAATACTTTTTTGGGTATGCAGGACTTCTTTAACCCTATTACTTGCAGCTATTCCACGTGAATAAATCATTACAAGATTCATAAATACTAGAAGTGCTAAAACAAGTTGCGTACAGTAATTAATGATTGCTACCATTTGACCTTGTGTCATCGTTCCTAGATTCACAAATAAACTACCTTGGTATATTAGAATTAACATAACAAGATTCATAAGTAGACTTGTTATTGGACTTGATAAGGTTGTAACAATACCCAATACTTTTGTTTTCTTTTCTAAATCTTCATTCATAATTTGAATCTTTTTAGACTCATCATCTGCTCTTGAGAAGGACCTTACAATCCTAATACCTGATAAGACTTCCGATATTTTATTTACAAGTTTATCTGTTTGAACCTGAACTTTTTTATATAGTTTAGAGGATAGATACATGAAAGTTATAATTACAATTATGAATACTGGAAAGAAGATAAGTAAGCTTAATGCTATTTTTGCATTAATATTATAGAGCGCAAAAATAGAACCAATCATAAGAATAGGAGCTCTAACTGCAAGTCTTATTGTCATTGCAACCATCAATTGTATTTGATTAATATCAATCACCATTCGATTTACAAGTGTTGATGCTCCAAATTGGTCCATTTCTTTATTTGAAAAAGTATTAATCTTTTTCATCAGAGCACTACGAAGTTTGCCACCCACACCTTGTGAAACGATTGATGCATTATACTGACATACAAGACTTGATAAATATCCTAAAAGACTCATAACACCCATAAGAACTACAAGTATATAGATCATATTAAGATCTTGATTTTTAATACCATTATCTATTAATGCGACCATTAGAAATGGTAAAATCAATTCAAATATTGCTTCTATCAATTTAAATAGGACACCTATAAATGCTCTAAATTTATAACCTTTTAAATAATTCATATATCTATCTCTTAAACTTTCTTGTTCTTATTATATCATGTTAGATAAAGATAATTAAATAGTGGCAGTATTGAAAAAAGACATCCGAAGATGTCTTTAATACTTTAGTTTAATGCCAGCTTACCAAGAGCCTCCACCGCCACCACCAAAGCCACCGCCTCCAAAGCCGCCGCCTGATGATCCACCTGAGAATCCACCACCTGATGATGATTTCGCAGGAGGTGTAGATGTCATAGTATTTGATACTCTCGACATTGATCTGTTAAGTGAGCGTGTTAGTAGATATGGACTGAATGGACGTGAGTATGTTGTTCTGTACCAATCAGGTTCAGCAACAGCAATGGTCTCAAATTTCTTAGACCATACATCTGAAAGTCCCAATACATATGCAAAGGGCAATATGTTATAGAATAAGTGCGGTGTTTCTTCCGCAAACATTTCAAGTCTTTTAACTTCTGTTGTCTTGATAAATCGTTTTAATCCTAAGACTTGCCCCAACCATCTTGAACCCTTTTGTGTTCTTCTGATTACATCAGTAAGAGCCAGTGTTGAAACAAGTAAGATACCAATTGCGATATATGCAAAGGTTTTATTTACTTCTGCTATACCTACAACTAGGGCTAGTATGACTCCTAGAATAAATAAAATTCCAATTGTTATAAAATAGAATAAACCTTTTCCTGAATTTTTGGTTTGAAGATCAAACCCGTAATAGGATATGAATATAAAGATTGCCACAAATGCAAAGGATACCCCTACACTTATCGCCAGTGCTATTCCAAACATTGCAAGGAAGTTATAGATTGATACAAATACTATTGACCAAGCAACAAGTGTTAAGAGTGCAATAATACCAACATTGATGCCTTGAGATTTTTTATCAACCAACATATACTCTGGGTCATTTTTAAATTTATGATTGTAATCAAGTAATGCTTTATTAATTGAATTATAGAATTTCTCTTTAAGTTCATCTAGTTTAACTTTATCTCTATTTAAAAACAATGCATTAAAGAGATCCAATTCAATTTTTGGTCCTACTAGATCTTTAACCTTGGTAAGTTCAATCGTTTTATCCTCAAATTCCTCAATCGTCAAGAATCCTTTTTCTGCCCAAAATATGATTAATGAAGTTACATCATTTGCTGAGATTGTATTTTTATCAATATAAGCAACATCAGCACTACTTAATCCTTCAGGTGCTGTGAATTCAACTGTTTGAACAACAGGATAAGATTTACTATTTCTAGATTTTAATAAAATAATAAATCCAAGTGCGACAATTGCACCAATTGCTGCACTTGCCGAGTAATCAAATGATTTATAGTTAAAATAACCATCTGGTAATTTAACAAGCATTGTTAATGCATGCCCCATACCACTGCTTCGATCATAAACTCCTGTAATTACATTACCTACTTTTTTAAAATCAGTAATAGATTCAAAATTACTATTTTCAAGTAATACTTCTGAATCACCAATGTTTTTTTCAAACTCTACTCTATAGCTTAGTTTTTCAAATGGAAAGTCCCATCTTTCTCCGATTAAATTCATTAAGAAGATATGGGAGTTATCACTTAGCTTAAGATCTCTTAATTGCATGGTATATTCGTATTCAAAGGTATTACTTCCATTAAGATAAACACCTTCTTTACCCATTCTATAAACAACACCACTTGTTGAAGAATCTTCTTCCTCATACTTATGCGATGATGATTTAAAATTTGTAATCGGGAAATAATAAGTTCTATTATTATCTTTTTCATTACCTGTCAGTGCTGAAAAATTATAGTCACTGTATTTTACAGGTAAGTTAACAAAGATTCCCTGACGTTTTTGATTAAAAAATACTGTAGCATTGGTTCTTACTTTAACAACACCATTCTTTTGTACATACATATCTACATCAAACTGTGTTCCATACACCGGCAGATTGCTATGTGTTGATGCACTTACATTGGGTGTTAGTATGATAAAAGATAAGATCAATACTAGAAATTTCATTAGTTTCTTTTTCATATTATCCCTCCTAAAATAAAAAAAGGGGGATTACCCCTTTTTAGTCAAAGCTTACGTTTACTGTTTCTCTTTGTACAGCATCGGTAATTTCAAACATTGGAGCAACTGTGAATCCAAATGCACCAGCTACAAGTACTGTAGGGAAAGTTTTTACCTTGTTGTTGAAATCACGCGCAGTAGCATTATAGTACTTACGAGATTGAGCGATTTCTGTTTCAACTACGGATAGTTGATTCTGTAAATCTAAGAAATTTGTATTTGCTTTTAAATCAGGATAACTCTCTGTTAATGCAAACAAACGACTCATTACTTGATTCAATTCACCTTCTGCTTCTAATTTAGCAGTTGGCGTGTTAGCACTAGCCGCACTGTTACGTGCAGAGATTACAGCATCTAAAGTTTCCTTTTCATGTGTAGCATATCCTTTTACAGTGTTTACTAAGTTAGGAATTAAATCGTAACGTTTCTTCATGTACACATCCATCGTTGAGAATGCTTCTTTTACTAGGTTATCAGCTCTTACTAAACCATTATATAATGATATAAGGATCAGTACAATTACAGCAACTACTGCAATAATAATTAAAAATGCTTTCATATCACAACCTCCATGTCTTATTCATATAATACAACCTTTTTATATTTTTCACAAGGGATATTATATTTGTTACGATAATTTAACAGAGTGAAGTGACTGTCTTGGATAAAATAAATAAAAAGATGTCATCTTAACGATTGACATCTTTCATTGCTCTTTGCATTTGACGATCTAAATCACGTTCTTTTTGAACCTGACGTTTATCATAAAGGTGTTTACCTTTACCCAGACCTATTTCAAGTTTGGCTCTACCATCTTTTAGATATAAATGTAGGGGTAATATTGTATAACCCGAAGCCTTGCTCATATGTTGTAATTTTTGTATTTGATGTTTATGAAGTAAGAGTTTTCTATCACGGATTTCATCATGGTTATAGATATTGCCGAACTTATATTGGGCAATATGCATACCTTTAACAAAAGCTTCGTTATGAATAATAGATATATAGGCTTCCTTCAATTGAACACGACCATCTCTTATAGATTTGATCTCAGTTCCTGTTAGAACCATACCTGCTTCATATTTATCTTCGATAAAGTAATCATGAAATGCTTTTCTATTTTTTGCGACGCTTAAAACCACGATGATTCCCTTTCTTTCTAGTTTTCTTTAAACTCATAATAACATCATTTTCTAATTCATTAATACTTTCAACTTTCACTTCTACTTTTTGACCCAGTGCATAAACTTGTTTGGTTCTTTCACCTACAAGTTTGTGTGTTTTTGCATCCAGTGTATAAAAGTCATCTCTTAATGTTTTAAGTGGAACAACACCTTCAACTGTATTTGCAAGTTCTACAAATATTCCGAAGTTATTGACACCACTAATAACACCTTCATAACTTTCGCCAATTTTATTATACATGTATTCTGATTTCTTCATCTTTTCAACTTCACGTTCAGCATCCTTGATGTTTCGTTCTGTCTCTGATACATGATCCGCTGCTTCTTTTGCAAATACATGATCTGCCTCATAATCTGAGAAGTTATGATCAAATATATACTTTCTTAAATTTCTATGTGTTAGTAAATCCGAATACCTACGAATTGGGGCTGTAAAGTGAGCATAGTCTTCCAGTGCCAGTCCAAAGTGACCCAATGCATCTGTTGCATATCTTGCTTTTTTCATAGACCTTAACATCAATCTTGATACAACAAGATGTTCTGGTTTATCTTTAAAGAATTCTAATACGTTTTGTAATTGATTCGGATGAACATCAGCGAGATTACCTTTAAGTCTATAACCTAATATAAGGAGTGTATGAGATAAATCCTTCATCTTATCTAAATCTGGTTTCTCATGGACTCTATATAATATCGGCAGTTCTTGATGTACTGCATATTTTGCTACTGACTCATTAGCACTTACCATGAATGCTTCGATCATTTTCTCAGCTTTACCAGTTTCGCGCATTGTGATATCTAGAATACGTCCATAAGCATCCACTAAGAATTGACTCTCTGAACTTTCAAAATCAATGGATCCTGCTTTATTACGTTTTGAATGTAATGCATCTGCACATGAGAGCATCAGCTCAATCATCTCAGTATCATCACCAAAGTCTTCATTATTATTGACTTCATTGTAACTCATTCTACGTTTTGAATTTATGATTGATGGATACAATTCATAATTGTAAATATTACCTTTAAAATCTATATCCATTTGGCATGTCAGGGTGAACCTGTCTACATTTGGATGTAATGAACAGATTCCATTTGATATTTCCTTAGGTAGCATAGGGATTACTCTATCTACCATATAAATAGAAGATGTTCGTACAAATGCTGTCTTATCGATAGCACTTTTCTCTTTAACATAATGAGATACATCTGCAATATGTACATAAAGTCTATATCCACCATTTAATGTTTCTATATAAATAGCATCATCTAAATCCTTTGCATCTTCCCCATCTATGGTGATTGCATTTTGACTTCTATGATCAATTCTACCTTCAATGTTGCTTGTATCTATTTCTTCAGGAATTAATAAAGCTTCTTCGTTAACTTTATTGTTAAATTCTGTTTCTAAATTATGTTCAAAAAGTACCGATAGTATATCAATACCTGGTTCATCAACCATTCCTAAAACAGATTCAAATTCTACTTTAATAACTCCATCTACAACATCAATTATTTTTGCGATTACACGTTGATCTACAACAGGTTTTATATTATTTACTTTAAATTCAATTTTATTTGGAATTCTTCGATCATATGCTTCAAACACAAATCTCTTTTTATCCAGTTTTATTGTTCCTAAAATATACTCTTTTGTACGTTTTATAACATGTTCTATTAAACCGTATGTTCTTTGACCGTGTTTTACTCTTACAAGCACTTCATCTTGATCTAATGCATCTTTAAAATCTTCAGCACCAATATATGCTGCATCATCCCCTTCACCTACAAATCCAAACTTACCGCGAATAACGCGAAGTTTTCCATAAGCGAAATGAATATTATCTAAGACATATAAGATATCATCTACAATGATGATGTCTTTGTCTTCTTCTAAAGCTGTAAGTACTGCTTGAATTTTTTTCTCACTTAAAAGAAGCGATGTTTTAATTGTTTCTATAACAACATCTACTTTCTCTTCTTTTATATCTTTAAACAATAAAAGTTTAATAGTTTCATAATTTTGATTGAATTCTTTCATACAACCCCTATCTTAAGATAAAAAAAACCGCACAACGCGGTTTTTAAAATCTTACTTATCAACAACTAATACTAAAATAACAAGCGCGAAATAAAGAATTCCAGTTGCCATCGTCAATTGCGATACAACTTTCTCTGCGCCACGCTCTTTTGTATTAGAGAATAAATCGAGTCCTGAACTTCCTGAAAAAGCACCAGTAAACCCTTCTGATTTTCCACCCTGTAAAAGTGATAAAATAATTAATAAACTTGATACGACTAATAAAATTGTTTTTATCATAATCTCATGCCTTTCAAATAACATAGTTATAATACCAAATCTAAGGATTATTTACAACACGTAAACACGCTTCTATTTGTAAAGTATTAATATATTATTACAATTTAAGCAATTTAACTAAAATTCATCTGTATTTGCTTAAAATATGCTACTTCTCAACTATATATAATAACATTACAAAAACTTTGATCATGTAAGTCATATATCGTAATAGAATTCTAATAAATCTCTGGGTTGGCATTTTAAAACCTCACAGAGCTTATTAAGTGTTGTAAAACGTATGGCTCTAACATGGCCATTTTTAAGTCTTGATAAGTTTACCTCTGAAATTTCTGTTTCTTCAGCAAGCTGTTTTAAACTCATCTTCTTGTCTGCTAATACTCTATCCAATCTAACTACTATCATCTTCATCACCTGGACCCATTATAGCATGTTTTAATGATAAACGATAAATACTTAACGTTTATACTTGTGAAGTGTCTTCACAAGTACTTAATTACACCGTTGCTATTGCTTTAAGATGTTTATTTTTTTATCCTTATGTTAGCACAGATAGGAAGGAAGAAAATCATGCAAGACTTAATCATTTTAAAACGTGACAACCAGAAGTCACAATTCAAAGAAGAGAAAATAGCGATTGCTATTAAAAAGGGATTCGACTCATTAGAAAACCCTAAATATAATGGAGGAGATGTTAATAGCATCTATCTCGCTGTACTAGAAACAATTAAAGAAAGTGCAAAAACAGAAAAGTTCATCTCTATTGAACATATTCAAGATTTAATCGAACGTGAACTACTAAGACAAAACTATGTTGATGTTTATGATTCTTTTTCCTCATATAGAAATAGAAGAAATGAATCACGTAAGATTTTCATCTCTAAACAACATAAATTCTTAAAAGCAATTGAAAAACTAAACCAAAAAGAAGCTCTGGAAGATGATGCAAAAAGAGAAAATGCTAACGTAGATGGTAACTCTCCAATGGGGATGATGTTACAATTTGGGTCAACTGTTTCAAAGGAATTTGCTAAAGCATACCAAATGAGTTCAGATTTCTATGAAGCACATGATTCAGGACAAATACATATTCATGACATGGACTTTTTACCAATGGGGACAACTACCTGTAATCAAATCAACCTTGAAAAACTATTTTCTAAAGGTTTCTCAACAGGTCATGGACATCTTCGACCACCAAAAGACATCATGTCATATACAGCACTTGCTGCTATTGCAATTCAATCAAACCAAAATGATCAACATGGCGGACAAAGTATTCCAGCATTTGATTATTATATGGCACCAGGTGTTCTTCATACATTTAAAAAACAATTCAAACAAAAAGTGTATGACTTCCTAGACGTATTTGACCTTCTTAAAAACGTTAACCTAGATAAGATAATGACTGCTATTGATAAACTTGAATCTATTGATACAGATTTAGACTTTACAAATGACCTTTCTAACAATAATGATCAAATCAAACATATTCTTGAAAGATCATATGAAAAAGCACTACAAATTACAGATCGTATCACATACCAAGCAATGGAAGCTTTTATCCACAATCTAAATACAATGCACTCACGTGCTGGTGCACAGGTTCCATTTAGTTCAATTAACTTTGGAACAGATACAAGTGCTGAGGGGCGCCTTGTACTAAAAAACTATCTACTTGCTTTGGACAGTGGTCTTGGTAAAGGTGAAACACCAATTTTCCCTATCTCTATCTTTAAAGTAAAGGAAGGTGTTAACTACTACCCAGAAGATCCTAACTATGACTTATTCAAGCTTGCAATTAAAACAAGTGCCAAAAGACTCTTCCCTAACTTCTCATTTATAGACTCACCTTTCAACAAAGAATATTATGTTGAAGGACGCTATGAAACAGAATGTACTTATATGGGATGTAGAACACGCGTTATGGCGGATATTACAGCACCTGATGATCAAACTGTTGTTGGACGTGGTAACTTAAGTTTCACCTCTATAAACCTTGTAAGATTGGGTATCAAACATGGTCTTCTAAATAATGATGTTCCTGATATTGAAGGATTCTATAAAGATTTAGATCATTTAATGGATCTTGTTAAAGACCAATTACTAGAAAGATTTGAAATCCAATGTGGAAAGAGTGTATCCAACTTTAAGTTCCTATTAGGACAAGGTGTTTGGAAAAACTCAGAAAAACTAAAACCTAAAGATAACCTAAGAGACATATATAAACATGGTTCATTATCTTTTGGATTCATTGGACTTGCTGAAGCTTTAAAAGCACTTATTGGTAAACACCACGGTGAAAGTGAAGAAGCACAAAAACTTGGATTAGAAATTGTTAAGCATATGCGTGATAGAGCTGACCAATACGCTGAAGAATATACATTAAACTTTACCCTTATTGCTACACCAGCAGAAGGATTATCTGGAAGATTTGTAGGTATTGACCGTTCAATTTTCGGAAGTATTAAAGATATTACTGACAAAGAATACTATACTAACTCATTCCATGTACCTGTATATTATGATATATCAATTGATGATAAATTAAGACTTGAAGCACCTTATCATGCACTAACCAATGCTGGACATATTACTTATGTTGAACTTGATGGCGATACTACTAAGAATCTTGAAGCTTTCGAAGATGTTATTAGAAAGATGCATGATTACCAAATTGGTTATGGGGCAGTAAACCACCCAGTCGATAGAGACCCAGTATGTGGATATACAGGAATCATTAATGATGTTTGTCCACAATGTGGACGCCTAGAAGCGGATCACAATGAACCTGGATTTGAAAGAATTCGAAGAATTACAGGATACCTTGTTGGTACCTTAGATAGATTTAATGATGCTAAAAAATCTGAAGAGAAAGACAGAGTCAAACATAGATAATGACAATAAGACTTGCTTCTTTAATACATGATAGTATTGTTGATGGTGAAGGACTTCGTACAGTAATCTTTACACAAGGTTGTCCACACAACTGTCTTGGATGTCACAATCAAAAATCAATCCCCTTTGATGGGGGTACAATCCTAAACATCGACGATGTGCTTAAGGATGTACTTAAAAGAGATTTAAAACGTGTTACATTCTCAGGTGGTGAGCCCTTTGTTCAAGCAGAAGCATGTTACAGAATTGCTAAAGAGCTTAAGGCTAATGGCTTTACCCTATGGTCTTATACAGGATTCAAGATGGATGCACTGCTTAGACATCGTGATCCTTATGTTCGTAAATTCTTAGAGCAATTAGATATTCTTATTGATGGACGTTTCGTTTTATCACAAAGAAGTATCGCAACACTATTCAGAGGTTCTAGTAATCAAAGAATTATTGATGTACAAGCTTCCTTAAAGGATGAAACACCGATTGTTGCATCTCAATATAAAGATCCACAACCACAATCAATCAAAAGAGAAAAACCAGAAGGCATCTATATTTAATATATTAAATATATTTTCTCTTAAGATATAATTAAATCAAAAGTTCCCCATTGAGACTTTCTATCCAGGAAGTCTCAATGAGGAACTTTTTTATGTCACTAGTTTCACACTTCAAATAAAAAGAACCTTACATACATAATGTAAGGTTCTAATTAAGTCATTTAATTAACTAAAAGGTTTAATTATTTTTTACCTAAAAGTCTAAACATATTACGTTTATATACTTCAACACCTGGTTGGTCAAATGGGTTAACATCTAACATATAAACTGACATTGCAAGTGCTTTAAAGAAGAAGTATACAAGGTAACCAAAGTTATATGCATCCATTGCATCAATTTCAAGAATGATGTTAGGAACTTTACCTGTGACAACATGTGCCTCTAGTGTTCCTTCAAATGCTTTTTGGTTTACCCAGTGTAGTGATTTTCCAGCAAGGTAATCTAATTGATCAATATCACCTTCATCTGTTGGGAAAATCATATCTTCCATAGGATTCTTAACTGTTACAACTGTTTCAAATAAGATTTTTGAACCTTCTTGTACAAACTGTCCTACAGAGTGTAGGTCTGTTGAGTTGTTAACACTTGTAGGTAACAATCCTTTGTCTTCCTTACCTTCTGATTCACCGAATAATTGCTTCCACCATTCAGCTAAGAATACAAGCTGTGGCTCATAAGATACGAACATCTCAGCAACTTTTCCTTCTTTTTCTAACATACGTCTTGCTACTGCATATACATATGCTGGGTTTTCATTTAGATCATCATTATTAAAATCTAATGTTGCTTGTTCTAGACCTTTCATTAAAGCATCTACATCAATACCTGCTGCTGCGATTGGTAATAGACCAACAGGTGTAATAACACTGAAGCGTCCTCCAATATCGTTTGGAATTACAAATGTTTCATATCCTTTAAGATCAGCCAATGGTTTTAGTAATCCTGAATCTTTATCAGTTGTTGCATAGATTCTATCTTTTGCATCATCACCATATTTTTCTTCCATAAATTGACGAATCAATCTGAATGCTAGTGCTGTTTCTGTTGTTGTTCCTGATTTAGAAATAACATTTACTGCTACTTCTTTATCTTTAATATAGTTTAATGTTCTTACAATCGATGTTGAAGAAAATGTGTTACCTACATAGATAATTTCAAGTTTGTTATTGCTATATTGTCCTTGAATCATTTCAATAGCAGCACGTGCTCCTAAATATGATCCACCAATTCCTACAACTAATAATACTTCTGCTTGATCTTGAATTTTCTTAGCTGCTGCTTTTACACGAGCATACTCATCTTTATCATATGTATTAGCCCAATCTACCCAGCCTACATAATCATTTCCCTTACCTGTTTTATCATGAATCATACGGTGTACTTTAGACACCTCTTCTTGATAAGATAAAATATCTTCTGTCAATAATGCGTGTTGTAAATCTACTTTAACCATTTCTTTCTTCCTCGCTTTCAACCAACTTGGTAATACTTCTTTAATGGATTCAAATCCTATGACATTTTTTGGTAGAAGTGGTCTTTTTTTATCTTCGACCTGTACTTTTCTTTTCTTTCTGTGAGAGTAATTCAATGCTTTTAAACTCAATCTTAATTGAGTTCTATCTTCATCTATATCAATTACTTTGGCAATTACTTTCTCTCCTTGAGATACGAAATATTCTATATCTCTTACGAATTCATCAGAAATCTCAGAAATATGAATAAGCCCTGTAGTGTGATCGTCTATTTTCACAAACGCACCATAGGGTTTGATTCCAGTAATAATACCTTCAATTATTTGTCCAGTTTTAAACTCATCTTTCATCAGTATAACCTCTTATCCTTTTCTATTATATCACATGCTTACTTATATGGTATAATAATTTCAAGAGGTGATTACATGAGAATCTTTTACCCCCTGATATCTGCGGTTATTGCAAATATCGCAGCACAGGCTTTGAAGCCTTTATTTCACTATATCAAAACTGGTGAAAAGAATATGGGTATGATTGTTGAAAGTGGCGGACTTCCTAGTTCACACACATCAATGGTAGTGGCCCTAACAGTATCAATCGCCCTTTCTGAAGGATTTGATTCGACAGCTTTTTATATAAGCGCGGTGTTCTCGCTTATTACAATATACGATGCAGCAAATGTTAGATACTATGCTGGTCAAAACATCGCAATTACAAAACAATTAATCAGTGACTTTGAAACTTTGACACAGCATAAATTATCGGATCCTATTTATCTTATGAAGGTTAAAAGTGTCCTTGGACATAAATGGATTGAAGTCTTTAGTGGATTTTTGCTGGGAATTGTTATCGCAATATTATTTAATATTATTTTATAGGAGTATTATATGGAAATAGAAGATAAAATTATTCTTACCATCAATCGTATCAGACCTTATATACAAGGTGATGGTGGAGATATAGAATTTGTTAGTTTTGATAAAGATACAGGCGTTGTAATGGTTAAATTACTGGGTGCTTGTGTTGGTTGTTCACTTATTGATTTCACCCTTAAGGGTGGTGTAGAAGCGCTTCTAATGGACGAGATACCTGAGGTAACTGAAGTCATTGAAGAATCTACCTATTTATATGGAACTTAAGTAAAAAGTAGTCTATACGCCTAGTATGTCTACTTTTTTTCATGGATTCATATAGAGACTAAACTTTCATGTTATAATAATTTTATACTTAATAAAGTGTATCATATCCCTATTTGTGATTCACTTTTTATATTTAGTAACTTTTGAATTTCTTTAATACTGAATCCTTCTTCCCGAAGCTTAATTGCTTCTAATTTAACCTCGAGTGGATATATTCTTTTTTTAGACATAATAAAGCACCTCCATTTGTACATAATATTGTCTATCAACAATAGTACAAATGCAAGGTGCTTTCTTTTTTTATTGGGTCCCATTATATGGGGTCAGTTCCCCTTTTACTATTTTTTAAGTATTTCCTCTTTTAATAATTCATATTGCTTTGTCTTATAGATATTGCTTTGGTTCTCAAATTCAAACCCAACTTTAGACACCCTAACAATCGGAGGCGTTTGAAGTCTTTTATATGTTGCAAGTTGTATTGTTCTTAAGAACCATTCAAAATCCTCAATAAATGCATGTGGATTATCGAGTTCTAAATGCCTCATGTACATTCCAAAGTTTGTATTGTAAATAGATTCATCCAGATACATTTCCAGTACAGATTCTGGAGAGTTGGAGAGTAGATAAACAAGTAGGTTATCATGGTATCCCCATTTGAATGGATCAAATTGATCTTGTGACAATTCTGCACTCGGAGCAAAATCCCAAGCGATACGATCTGATTCAATTTTAGGAATAAGATTTAAAGGAATAACATCCTCATCATATGCTTCATTTATTTCTCTTGCAAGCTGTCCTACTTCAAGCTTTGTTAAATCTCCAAGTACTGATAATGCACCAATAGCATCACCGTACATTGTTGCATAACCAAGACCCGTCTCTACTTTGTTACCGTTATTACATACAACACCATTAATTAAACTGGCTACACTCATCAGTGTATGCCCTCTGAGTCTAGCTTGGATATTTTCATATGTTAAACCTTCAACACGATCATAAGCAGCTTCATTTAAAGTATTCACTGTTTCTTTAACAAGTTTTCCAATTGGAATTTCTTGAAAACTTACTCCCAGTTTCTTTGATAAATGATATGCATTGGATAATGTTATATCACGGGTGAATTCTCCTGGCATTGTAACGCCATGGACTCTATCTTCACCAATCGCTAAGGATAGCAGTGCTAATGATACTGAACTATCAAGACCTCCTGATACACCCACAATCCATTTTGGACCATATGACAAGTGCTCCTCATCAAACATTTCAAGAATTGGAAGTATATAAGGTAAGATTTCATCACTTGGAATATTTAGGTATTCTATAAAAGATTGTGTATCCAGTACTAAAAGTTCACTTTCATATACTTCATTTAATGATGCTTCCAGTCCATGATAGTTAAAGTAACTCTCTCCACGTAATCCAAATACTGAATTACCATCATTGTAGATTCCTACACCACTGATAAGAATACTATTCTTTTTCATTGGAATGGACTCATCATGTTTATAAATATTAGTACATAAGTAGATTGTATTCTCTTTGTGATTATCAAGAGATACCTCATACATTATATCTTCAATTTCTATACTAAATGATTTAGATTTAGGTGTGAAGAACTGATCTTCATTTCTTGATTTATCAAGATTTGACTTCAAGCTGTAATCAACTACTGCACCATTTTTTGCATAGTATGCTGCATTATATAAAAGTTCTTCTTTATAGTATGAACCCCAAATGATATCAATATCTTTACTGAGTGCAACTATTTTATCGTTATAAGATAATACATCTTCAATAAAATTATCATTTAAGTTACGTTTTGATACATAGGCTCCTGAAACACAGAGCTCTGGAAAAATAATTATATCTGCATTTTCCTTGATTGCTCTTTTTATAGTGTCTTCCATTTCCAAATAATTTTTATTTGGATTGTTAGATATAATTCTAATTTGTCCCAATGCTACTTTCATAACTGATGCCTCCTATTTACTTTGTGTAAGTCTTGCATACGCAAAGACACTTGCTGCTCCTTGTGTACTCAGTGCTATACGCTCTGGTGTATCTAATCTAACAAATTGGTCACTTTGATCAAGTACGTCTTTTGAAAGACCTCTTAGTGCACCACCCAGACAAACACATACCTTTTTATCGAATTTATAATCAACTAAAGAGATACTTTCTTCTTGTCTGTGTGCTGATATTATCGTAGTACCTTGTGCTTTTAGTTTCTTTAAGTCACTACCTAAGTCATCTGACATAACCCAAGTAATTTTCTCACTTGCACCAGCACTTGCTCTAATTAATTTTGCTTCATGTTCGAAAAATTCATATTTTGGTGTAATGAATCCATCAAAACCAAGTACTGTTATTGTTCTAAGTATCTCACCCATATTAAATGGATCAGTTAAACCTTCAACACATAGTATAGATTTTGAGTCCTTCATTAATGATTCCATTGTATCAGATTTTCTAGCTGATGTATCGATTGCAAACCCACCATGGGATGTAACACCTGTTAATTTATCTAGATAATCTCGAGATACTCTTTTTACATTTTGTCCTTTACATTGGCTTAGAATGTAACGTGTTTCTTTATCTTTTTTTGAATCTAAGATATAGACTGTATCAATATCTCTTTTTTTATTTTCAAGTATTGCTTTAATACTAATTTTTCCTACTACTATCATCCTATGCGCCTCACAAAGTAATTCTCTTTTACATCAAATGGAACTTTGATTTGAATCAGTTCCATGGGTCTTCTTACACTTTCAACAGCTTCTTCTTTGCTGTTAATTAATGTATCAACAACAAATGTTTCACTGAAATTATTGGGTCCAAAGACCTCAACTTTCTCTCCTATTGAAAATTTATTTCTTACTTGTAATGTTACAAGTGAGTCATGTGTTTCTTTTATTATTCCTAAGAAATTCTGATTAACACGTGCAGTTTTCTCATGGTAGATGTATCCATCATATGAAAAATCTTTACCTTCGTAAAATCCTGCGAATGATTCTCTATTTTCAGTTTGAGCTAGTATCTTATTTGCTGCCTTTTTAGCTGCTTCGACATCTTCATTATTTTCAAATGCATCAATGACTAAACGGTATGCTGAGACAACATTTGCAAGATAATATTCCGATTTCATGCGTCCTTCAATTTTTAAACTGTAAACGCCTGTCTTTAATAAATCATCCAATACATCTATAGTTCTCATATCTTTAGATGACATTGTTAAATGTTGTTTAGGATCTGATATTAAGTTTTTATCACCATCATATACCATATAGTTCCATCTACAACTTTGTGCACATCCACCACGATTTGCATCACGGTTTGTCATATAGTTACTTAAAGTACATCTACCTGAGTAGTTAGTACACATACCACCGTGAACAAAAGCTTCAATCGGAACTTTTGTATTAGACATTAATTCAGCAACTTCTTCCATGGTAGTTTCACGTCCCAATACAACACGATCAGCACCCATTGTTTTTAAATATTCAACAGCTTTAGAATTTAGTGTTGATAGTTGAGTACTGAGGTGTGCTTCAATTTTTGGTGCAAACTTTTTAACAAGTGATACAGCATAAAGTGATGCAACAATAACTGCATCAACCCCAATTTCTTCAAGTGCTACAAAGTAATCTTTTAAACCTTCTAAGTCTGTATCATGGTAAATCATATTTGCTGTTACAAATAACTTTGCTCCATACTTATGACAATAGTCTACGCCTTCTTGTATTTCTGGTAAATCAAAGTTACTTGCACGATATCTTAGTGAATACTTTTTACCTCCGATAAAAACAGCATCTGCTCCAAAATCAACCGCTGTTTTTAAACGTGGTAAATCACCTGCTGGTGCTAAAAGTTCATACTTACTCATGATCTTACCTTACCTTTATCTGTCTCACTGTAAAGTAAACCATGATCTAGTTCTAAACCACTTGTCTCTCTTACAATTTCTTCAAATTCTTTATAATCTTCAATCATATCTATATTTCTAATAACAAATAAGACATCATCAATATTGATGTTAATTGTTTCAAAATATAAGTTCTTGTAATTTGATGCTTTAAGTTGGTCATATAAATGAATCATACTTAAAACATTTGGTGCAAACATATGTGTTCCATATGTATCTTCAAATGTCATATAAAGATCATCTCTATTTACTTCTTTAAGATAATTGATAGATTCAGTTTCTATCTCAATACCTGATAAGTCCTTGTATTGGCTTAAATGTTTTCTTCTAGAAAAACTCATCAATTGATATCCAAAGAAATGCATTCCCAAGTTACCCTTAACATTTTTTGAAATTTCAAGTCTTTCATCAAATGTTAATTCTCTTGATACGATAACTTCATCTACACTTTTATCTAACATGAGTTGGATATCTTCTGCATTGGTCATTGTTGTATCTGTATTATAAATGATCTTTAAGTCTAATTCTTCTTCATTCACGATTTGAATTACAGCCATATCAGTACACATAATGTGGTCAATTCCACCATCATGCAATGCTTTTATTTCGTCTTTTAATTGTTCTAATTCTTGTTCAAAATAGAATCTATTATACATTGCTATAACTGGAATCTTGGCATTTGTGTCGATGATTTCCTCAAGATCATAAACTCTTTCTTGTCTTGTAGATCCAAAGTGTGTTCCCATTAAAACACTATCTACACCATTACTTATATAATTGTCTACCTCAATGAGACTTACCAAAGGTACTATTTTATTCAATTCTCACACATCCTTCTTATAAAAATCAAAATCATCATGTCTCCATGATGATCTTTTAATATTAATCACTAGACACACTTATACTTGGTAGAATACCCAACCACAATATATTAGTATTATGTCTAAAAAACTTCCATATAAACCAATCATGATTAAAAAATCATAGAATTCAGTTAATACAAACCAGTTCATTCTAATTCCAAAAATAAATACAATCACAAGTGATACTATTACTTTACCCAACCAACGGTTGTTTTTCTTGTGTGTAGGGGCTAGGAAAAATCCAATAACCACTAAGATAACAAGATAGATAAACTGTATAAAACTTGCGTAATTTGTAGGTACAATACGGTCTAGGAATCTATAAAGTATTGCACTTAATATAATAACTAATAATGATTTCCATGTGTTTTTCATTTTTCGTTACCCAACTTTCTTAAAGTAAATTTCGCTCCTGCATAATATCCAACAGAGGGTACAATTGCAGATATCATCCACCATAAAGAATATAATTCTTTATCCGGAAGTTTATACATAAATGTTCCGTACCACGGATTAATCAAAGTATATATCAACATAATATCTCTGTTATAAAATTGCAATGATAAGAAATATACTACAGCAAATAAAACGAGGAAAAACATTGCAAGTGTAATACTAACAATCTCCAGTACTAAATTAAATCGTTTCTTATCAGGAATAAATCGTGCATAAAGCATACCAGCTACAAAGTACGCTATAACATCTAGTACTACCAATATACTTAGCATCACTATGAAATGTTGTCCTTTTAGAAATTTATATAGTGGATGCCCCAAATCACTACTTAACAAATGTATTAAACTCATCAGTACATGAATTAAAACAAGATGTAAGAACGTTTTTCTTATGATGTTTTTCTTATCCATATAGCGCCTCATTTCTATCTTTATTATTATAACATGTTTTTATGTGTAAGAAACATGCTGTCTCCAAAAGAGAAGAATCTATATTTTTCTTTAATTGCGTGTGCATATGCATTGTCTATTACATCTTTTCCAGAAAATGCACTGATCATCATGATGAGTGTAGATTTTGGTAAGTGAAAGTTTGTAATAATTGCATCGACTGCTTTAAATTCATATCCTGGGTAAATAAAAATATCACTTGTTGATGATGATGCTTTGAATTCATTATGTAATGAATAAACAGTTTCTAAAGTTCTAACTGTTGTTGTACCAACACCAATTATTCTTCTATCTTCATCTTTTGCTTTATTTAGAATGTCAGCAGTTTCCTGTGACATCTTGTAAGCTTCATGATGCATAATATGCTCATCTATCTTATCAACCTTAACAGGTCTGAATGTTCCCAATCCTACATGTAATGTCACATAAGTTACCGTGACACCTTTATCTTGAATCGCTTCTAATAATTCTTTTGTAAAGTGAAGACCTGCAGTAGGTGCTGCTGCACTTCCCAAGTCTTTTGAGTATACTGTTTGATAACGTTCTTTATCTTCTAATTTTTCATGTATATAAGGAGGTAATGGCATTTCACCCAGTAAATCAAGTTTCTCTAAAAAGATTCCTTCATAGATAAACTCAAATACTCTGATACCCTCCTCCTTAACTTCAATACATTTAGCTTTTAAAATACCTTCACCAAAAGATACTACTGTATCTACTTTTACAACACGTGCATTACCTACAAGACATTCTGCAGTATCTTGAGTCATCTTTAAGATAAGTACTTCAACATTTGCACCTGTATCTTCTTTAATACCAAATAAACGTGCTGCTAAAACTCTTGTATCATTAAGTACAAGGACATCTCCTTTATTAAGATAATCAATAACATCAAAGAAATGTCTGTCTTCTAGATTAAAGTCATCCACAACTAACAGTTTGGATGACTTTCTATCTTCTAGGGGTGTTTGTGCAATAAGTTCTTCTGGTAGTTCAAAATCAAAATCTTTTACTTCCATCTTAAAATCCTTTGTCATTGACATGTTCTATGTCAAAAGTTTCATAAATCTCAGCTTTAAATTCAAGGAATCTATCTTCCTTGATAGCAAGTCTAATGTCTTCCATTAACTTAAGTAAGTAACGTAAGTTATGGATTGATAAAAGTCTTGCGCCAAGTCCTTCATTTGTTCTATATAAATGACGTAAATATGCGCGTGAATAGTTCTTACATGTTTCACAATCACATGCTGGATCTAAAGGTCCAAAGTCATATTCATATTGTTTATTCTTAATATTAATACGACCTTCTGATGTCATCATTGCTCCATGTCTTGCATTACGTGTTGGTAATACACAGTCAAACATATCAACACCACGCTCTACACCTTCAAATATTCCATTAACTGAACCTACACCCATTAAGTAGCGTGGTTTGTCTTCTGGTAAGTATTCAATAGCATAGTCGATCATTTTATTCATAACATCTTTTGGTTCACCTACTGATGTTCCACCAATAGAGTAACCAGGAAAATCAAGTTCCACCAATGCTTTAGCATGTTCTTTACGTAAATCTTCGAATTCTCCACCTTGTACAATTCCAAATAATGCTTGGTCATGTGGTCTTTGGTGCGCTTCTTTTCCTCGTTTTGCCCATCTTAAAGTACGGTCAATACTTTCTTTCATATATTCGTGTGTTGCTGGATAAGGAGGACACTCATCAAAACTCATAATAATATCAGCACCCAAATCATTTTGAATTTGGATTGCTTTTTCAGGAGTTAAAAATAGTTTATCTCCATTTAAATGGTTTCTAAAGTGAACACCCTCTTCAACAATTTCTCTGATCTTTGATAACGAGAAGACTTGAAATCCACCACTATCTGTTAGGATGGGACCATCATAGTTCATGAACTTATGAAGTCCTCCAGCTTTTTTAATAACATCTTCTCCTGGTCTTAACCATAAGTGATAGGTATTACTCAAGATAACTTGTGAGTTAATGTTATATAGATCCTCAGGGGATATATGTTTAACAGTAGCCAGTGTACCTACAGGCATAAACATTGGTGTTTCAACAGTCCCGTGTGGAGTTTTTAAAGTCCCTGTACGTGCCTTTGTATCTGATGATTTATGTTTAATGGTTAAGTCCAGGACTTTTGTCATTAAGAATCGCTCCTTCTTGATTGTTGTTTACGTTCGTGTGCTTTTAAGAATTTCTTTCTTAATCTTAAGTGATTTGGAGTTACTTCCACTAGTTCATCATCTCTAATAAACTCTAAAGCGTATTCTAGTGTTAGTGGAATTGGTGGCGTTAATTTCATCGCTTCATCTTTACCAGCTGAACGTACTCCTGTTGCTTTCTTAAATTTAGTTGGGTTGATTTCCATATCTGTGTTACGTGAACTGATACCTACGATCATACCTTCATATACATCTGTTTGTGTTCCAATAAAGAATTGTCCACGTTCTTGTAAGTTGAAGATTGAGTAAGTCATTGTTACACCTGTATCAACTGATACCATTGATCCGTTTTGTCTTTGAGGAACTGAACCTTTTAATGGTTCATATCCTGAAAGTTGACGTACCATTGTACCTTCACCATGAGTCATGTTGATAAAGTCTCCTCTAAAACCAATTAGTCCACGTGTTGGAACTTTCCAGTATTGTTTAACCATTGATCCTTTAGTTTCCATATCAAATAATTCACCTTGTCTTAGGTTCATTTGAGATATAATTGTTCCTGAATATGCTTCAGGAATATCAAATACAACTTCTTCAATTGGCTCGTATGTACGGCCATCAATTTGTTTAGTGATAACTTGTGGTTTACTGATTGCAAGTTCAAATCCTTCACGGCGCATGTTTTCAATAAGAATAGATAAGTGTAACTCACCTCTACCTGATACATTGAATACATCTGCTGAATCAGTATCTTCAACTTTTAGACCAATATTAACTTCAAGTTCTCTGTCTAGTCTTTCTCTAATATTTCTTGATGTGACATATTTTCCATCTTTTCCAGCAAATGGTGAAGAGTTAACCATAAACATCATTGATAATGTTGGTTCTTCAATAATTAATGCTGGTAGTGGGTTAATGTGATCTGGATTGTTTAATGTATCTCCAATTGAAATATCACTAATTCCTGATATTTGAACAATATCACCACTGTATGCTTTATCAACTTCTACTCTATTTAAGCCTTTATAGATATAAAGGTGGTTAATTTGTTTTCTATCAACTTTACCATCGTTATCAACAACAGCAATCCATTCACCTTTTGAAAGTGTACCTGAGAATAAACGACCGATACCAATACGACCAACATATGAATCGTAAGCAAGTGATGAAACTTGCATTTGTAGTGGTTCATCATTTTTGTCTGGGTATACTTCTGTATGGCTTAGAATTGTTTCAAATAAAGGTTGAATATCTTCATTTGTATCTTCTAGTTCATAACGTACAATTCCTTGTCTTGCCATTCCGTAAAGAATTGGGAATTCAAGTTGCTCATCTGTTGCGTCTAGTTCCATAAATAGTTCATAAACTAAGTCGATAACTTCTTCAACACGACGGTCTTGTTTGTCTACTTTGTTAATTAGAAGAATTGGTTTTAAACCGATTTCTAATGCTTTGTTTAAAACAAAACGTGTTTGTGGCATAGGGCCTTCTGCACTGTCCACAAGTAAAATAACAGTATCTACTGTTTGAATAATTCTTTCAACTTCACTCGAGAAGTCCGCGTGACCTGGTGTATCTACAATGTTCAATTTATGACCTTTATAGTTAACACTACAGTTTTTTGAATATATGGTAATTCCGCGTTCGCGTTCAATATCATCAGAGTCCATAACTCTTTCTTCTAATACGTCTCGCTCATCAAAAACACCTGCTTGTTGCAGCATTGCATCTACTAATGTACTTTTTCCTGAGTCAACGTGTGCTATTACAGCTAAATTTATAATTTTTTCCATGATTTACATCTCTTTTCATAACTGTGTTATTATACACTAAAAAGGCTCAATACAAAAGAAAAAAGCGCTGTGAGCGCGATTTTTCTTCATGATTATGAGACAAACTCAATATATAGCACTTTTTCTTTAAATGATAGCGTTTATCGTGTCTATTTCACCTAAATTTTGAAGCCTTTTGTTTATTATTCTTGAGTCTCAATCTTAATTAAGATATTTCTATTTCATAAGTGTAGGTAATCTCATTATCAGAAGATAATGTTTGGATTCCAGTCTTATCTTTGAATTCTCCTGAGAAATCTTTGAAATAAGATATCCCCATCCATGGTTCAATACATACAAAAGGTGCCATTTTATCATCAATTATTTTCGACCAAATACCTACATATTCAAAATCTTTAAATGACAGTTTTATATTTGAATCTTGAGTATGTAGAGTTATTGCATCAACATTATCATAGATTAATGCATCTCCATAGAATACTTCAGGTCTTACTTCTATGGTTTCCACAGTTTCTTTATATCCTGCTTCCATTCCATCTTGACCAATAATATATCTAGAAGGTGTTGCTCTTGTTTCAATACTTAAAGTGTCACCTTCATCTGATAAGAAGGCAGGATGTGCACCGATTGAAAAGAGTAGATCACTCTCACCAGTATTAATAACATTCCATAAAACTCTTAACTTATTATCTTTCAATTCATATCCTATTCTAATCTTAAAATCAAAAGGATAATTTTTCTTTGTAGTTTCATTTGATGAGAAAGAGTACCATACTGGACTGTCAACACTTTAGTAGACAAAAAGTTAAGT
>JAAYGI010000015.1 GCA_012727815.1 Erysipelothrix sp. | reverse complement strand
TATATAAGCTAAAGGTGTGTGTTCTATGTCTATAGACCACACTTTTTTATTGTAATTCACGTAGGAGGTGAACTTTATCAGTAAAAGAAAGAGTCAAGGGGATTTGGTTAATGAAGCAATTCGCTTTAGAGAAGTTTTGGTAATTGGTCCCAAGGGAGAACAATACGGTGTTTTAAGTCGTAATGAAGCTTTAACAAAAGCAGAAGAAGCAAACTTAGACTTGTATTGTGTTTCACCAGGTGCGAATCCACCTGTTTGTAAGATTCTTGATTATGGTCGGTTCCGTTATGAACAACAGAAACGTACAAGAGAAGCAAGAAGGAATCAACATGTTACCCAAATAAAAGCTGTGAGATTGTCTCCAGTTATTGAAGAACATGACTTCAATACAAAATTACGTCATGCTCGTAAATGGTTAGAAGAGGGCTCAAAAGTCAAAGTAGATATGAGATTTAGAGGTCGTCTAATTACACGAGTTGAAGTAGGGAAAAAGACAATGAACAGATTTCTCGATGAAATCAAAGATCTTGGATCTGCTGAGGTAAGACCTAAATTAGAGGGAAATACAATGTCAGTTGTAATTTCACCTGCGAAGAAAAAATAATGAAGGAGGGCCTTGATTATGCCTAAAATGAAAACGAAACGTACATTGGCAAAGCGTGTTAAGAGAACTGGTAGCGGAGAATTAAAGCGCCAACAAGCATATGTATCACACTTTGCATCACATAAATCAAATAAACAAAAACGTAACTTACGTAAAGCAACACTTGTTCACAAGAGTGACTTTAAACGTATCAGACATTTACTACAAGATTAACAGGAGGGTAAGTTTACATGCCTAGAGTAAAAACATCAGTTGCGAGCCGTAAGCGCCGTAAAAAAGTATTAAAATTAGCAAAAGGGTATTTTGGTTCAAAACATACATTATACCGTACAGCAAACGAACAAGTTATGCGTTCACAACGTTATGCATACATTGACCGTAAAAACCTTAAACGTGAAATGCGTAAATTATGGATTACACGTATCAATGCAGCTGCACGTCTAAATGACATGTCATACAGCACATTCATGAACGGATTAAGACTTGCAGAAATCGAAATTAACAGAAAAATGTTATCAGAAATCGCAATTCACGATCCAAAAGGGTTCACTAACTTAGTTGGTAAAGCTCAAAAAGCTTTAGAAAAGTAAAATGAAACTGAATATTCGCGATGTCTTAAACCATTTGCTGGTTGATATGTTTAATCAAATTTTATCTTTAGAAGAAAACTTCATGAAAGATAAAGGCATTCCACTGTCCATGAGTGAAATCCATACTTTAGAAGCAATTGAGCGAAGTTTGGGTAAAACAATGGGTGAGGTGGCAAAGCAATTACGCATAACCCAAGGGACCTTGACCGTTAACATAAACCGTTTAACCAATAAAGGTTATGTTTACCGTGTCCAAGATGAAGTTGATCGCAGGATATACAGATTGAAACTTACCGAAAAAGCGGTACAAATTCTATCGGTTCATGAAATATTTCATGAAGAACTAATAGATCAACTTGTATCACAATTGTCATCAGAAGAAAAAGACCTACTTGTGGATTCACTTTCTCAAGTAAATACTTACTTTGATACACTTATGAAAAAATAAAAGGAAACTGTTAATTCAGTTTCCTTTTTTAGTGCATTCAAGCAGTCTTTTATATTTTAAAGCAGCAATCTCTTTATATACTTCTTGATCATGTAGATTATACATCATCATTGCCCATTCACACCAAAGCACATGATGAGCGATTTCAAATTGTTCAAGTCTTTTTTCCTCCAAGTCACTTAGACTTCTTTCAAAGTAAGTATCATAGAATAGTTTTCTAAGTGAGGGGTCCATGATATCATTTTCAGTAATAAAACTCATGATATCAAAGAAAGGGTCATTGTCACTTGCATATTCATAGTCTATTAAGTAATCCTTAGTATCGGAGAAAAGAAGGTTTCCTTCTACCAGGTCATTATGACATAGTCGCACATTTTCAAGTTTTAAATCGTCTATGTAATGATGTGCAAATTCAGTATCATATAGGGCTTTTGTTATACGGATTTTGAATTGATTGAATTTATCTTTGATATCAAAAGTCTCGCCTGATATTAGATTTGCACTGTGTAGTTTTTTAATGAGTTTTGCAGCTCTAACAATATAAGAATTCTGGTATGTTTCAACATTTTCGATATAATTGTTGCACTTAAGACCTGTATTTTTGTTATAATATAAAAGCTTTGTATCCAGATTTAAGTGTTCAATTAACTTTAATACTTTATATTCATGGTTATAGTCAAAAAGCCCCTTGTTTTCAATACGAGGGATACGTAAAACACACTTCATATTTTGAAGTGTGACAATATAGTTATCATTGGTTAAACCAGACTCTATATATTTAACATCAAGAGGGGTTTCCTTGAATATTTTTTCTATGTATTTATTAGCGTTCATGAATAGAGTATAACACAAATTAAAGGAGCAGTTTATGAAAATCGCATTAGCATCATCAAATAAAGGTAAAATAAGAGAATTTAAACAAATACTTGAACCACTCGGATATACACTACACACAGCAGAAGATTTGGGTGTAGATATGTCAAAGGTTGTAGAAGATGGTAAAACATTTACTGACAACGCAAAAATTAAAGCAAAATATTTATATGATAAAACAGGTCTTTTATCTATAGCGGATGATTCAGGATTAATCATCAATGCACTTCCTGATATATTAGGAGTATATTCTGCTAGATTTATGGGTGAAGATACTGACTATGCAATTAAAAATAAAGCAGTACTTGAAATGCTTGAAGATAAAGAAGACCGTAGTGCATCATTTCACTCCATTATCAGCATTGTAGGGGAAGACACTGATTTATCCTTTGAAGGCGATATAAAGGGTAATATAGATAGAAAGATATCAGGTGAGAATGGTTTCGGTTATGATCCTATTTTCATCCCAGAATCTTATGATATATCATTCGCATCACTTGATGATGCAGTTAAAAATGAGATTTCTCACCGTGCAATAGCACTTAAGAAAGTGATGGTCCACTTCAATGCGTCTTAAAAAGGGAGTTTATACAACAGGATTAATTATGTTTGTATTGGCACTACTTGTAGCATCTGTTGAAGTTGTAGCTTTCTCAACATCTTTTTTTGAAAAACAGTATACAAAATTAGATACAGCCCAATCCATGGGTCTATCACAAGATGACCTCATGAAAGCAACCCATCAACTTTTAGACTATATAAAGGGTGATGTTGATACTATTAATGTAAAGGTAACTATTGAAAATGAAAGTGTTGATATGTTCAATCAAAAAGAAGTTGATCATATGGTTGATGTTCAGGACATCTTCATGAATGTAAAACTTATTAAAAATATATTCTTTGGTATCTCATTGGCCTTGTTTACAATGTCTATTATCAATAAGGATATCTTTGATGTTGTTATGGGCAAAACAGTCATAAGAAATGCAATTAACGTCTTAGTTATTGTAATTGGTCTTGTTGTAATATATGCAATTGTAGATTTTAGTAAATTTTGGATTACTTTCCATGAATTACTCTTTACAAATGATTTGTGGCTTTTAGATCCACGAACAGATCGTATGATAAATATGTTCCCTGAAGTATTCTTTAATACGATGGTCATGCAAATCATTCTAATATTTGTAATATCACTTGCACTTATTTCTATTGGATA
This sequence comes from Erysipelothrix sp., assembly GCA_012727815.1. Classification (GTDB taxonomy): domain Bacteria; phylum Bacillota_I; class Bacilli_A; order Erysipelotrichales; family Erysipelotrichaceae; genus Erysipelothrix. Next base: position 26,076 of record JAAYGI010000015.1, on the reverse strand, counting down.
TATACTATTTTATAGACATGTTATGAAAAGGGGGAATACAAATGATTCATATCGTACTATTTGAGCCTAAAATGCCTCAAAATACAGGTAATATTATGCGTACATGTGCTGCACTGAATGCGCAATTACATCTGATTGAACCCTTGGGATTTGTTCTAGATGAAAAGCGTGTAAAGCGTGCAGTTATGGATTATATCGATCAATTAAATTATGTGGTACATAAAGATTTTGATGCCTTTTTAGAACATGTAGATGGAGCCTTATACTATCTTACACGTTTTGGTACCAAGACACACTCGGAAATAGATTATGCACATCACAATCAAGATATTTACCTTGTCTTTGGATCAGAAACAGCAGGACTTCCAAAAGATATCCTAAAAGAAAATATAAATAGAACTTTTAGAATTCCAATGAGTGAATCAGCAAGAAGTTTAAACTTATCCAATGCAGTTGCAATCTCAGGCTATGAGGTTGCACGACAACTGGACTTCAAAAATCTTTCAAAGGTGGAAGTATTGAAGGGAAGTGACTACATTGAAAAACTCTAAAAGGGAAGATTTAGAGTACGTACTTAAATTAGGCTTCTTTATATATATGGTATTGTTTTGGTCAAAACTTGCCATACTGGGAAGACAGTTGATGCTTGTTGAGGCACCAGGACAAGCTGTGAATATTATGCAAAATTCAAGTTTGTTTGTGGTGCGTTTGATTCGTGTAGTTATTACACATAAAGCACTTAATATTGCTTTACTAACATCAATTTTAAAAGAGATATCAATTGCATATATATTGGTGCTTGTTCTATGGTTTATGCTTAAAGATGAAGACATCAATGGATTAATATATTACTCGATTTTATTACCATTAATATTATTGTTTGGTGTATTATTTTCATTAACTAGAAAAACTTTAGAAAGTGGATTGAATGCTGCACATACATTGGGGCTTATCATGATGATATTAGCCCTTGTTATGAGTGTATATACACTTGTTATATACTTTAAATCTAAAAAAAGTATTGTAGGGAATCATGATGATAAGTACTAATGTACTACCATTGATAATGATCCCTGTTTACCATATAATAAGAAAAGAGGTGTCGTATGATAGAAAATTTTGACGATTTTATGAGTTTAGCATCTATGGTAGGTGCGATACTGTTTGTTATTTATATTAGTTTTAAATTGATTCGAAGTTCTAAAAAAGATGACGATGAAACTTTCTATAAGGAAATATTGTAGGTGTATTAATGTTAAAAAAATCAAAAATAAATCCCGATAACATGAAAGCGATTGGTCCTTATTCACTGGGATTAAAAGTGGGGGACATGGTATATGTCTCAGGCCAATTACCAATAGATTTGGAATCAGAAAAAATAGAACATACAGAAATCAAGAAGCAAGCTTCGATTGTATTTGAAAACTTAGAGAAGATCCTATCAGATGTAGGTTTATCTTTAACGAATGTTGTTAAATCAACCATCTACTTGCAAGACCTTGATGACTTTAATCTTGTAAACCAAGTGTATGCTCTATATTTTAGTCCGCCATATCCTGCACGTAGTACGGTAGAAGTTAGCCGTTTACCAAAGGATGCCAAAATAATGGTGGAATGTATTGTATATGATACAAGTGAAGCAGATTACAGAGAGGCAATATTAAATGATGATTGTGGTGGTTCTGGATGTCAAGATTAAGCTTTAAGAAAAACAAACTAAGTTCATACTTAGCAATAGTTTTCAGTGCTTTTTTATCTTCATTTGCTGTGAAGGTATTTGTTCAACGGGCAAATCTTGTATCTTCAGGTATTACAGGAATTGTAATACTGATTCAAAAAGAGTTTTTAGCACTCTTTAATATCAATATATCATTTGGTTTATTTTACTTTCTTATTAATGCTTTAATACTTTCATTCGTATTTAAAAGATTGGGAAAGAAATTTGTAATTCTATCATTTCTACATGTTATATTAACGTCGGTATTTGTTGAAATAATACCAAATGTTTACCTAACAAATGATGTGTTATTACTCAGTGTATTTGGGGGTCTTGTGAATGGACTTGGGATATCAATAGCCTTAAAAGCAGGAGGAAGTTCTGGTGGAACTGACTTTGTTGCGGTCTATTACTCAACTGTCAAAAATAAACCAATGTGGAATAGCGTAATGTTATTTAACTTTGCTTTATTAATGTATAATGGTTGGAGATTTGATTGGAGCTTATCTTTCTATTCAATTATCTACCAATACATATCAACAGAGATGATATCAAATCTACATGATAGATATACTTTATCAAGTCTAAGAATTGTTACTGAAATACCCGATACAGTATCTAATGAAATACTAAAAGTTGTAAGACATGGAATTACCAAATTAGATGGTGTAGGAGTGTACAAAGGACAAAGTCGTAGTATGCTCTATATGGTTGTAAATTCCTTTGAAATAAAGGAAGTTATTAAAGCAGTAGAAACAAGTGACCCTCATGCATTTATAGAGGTGTCAACAGTAGACAAAATAGCAGGAAATTTTAGACAAAGACCCCTTGAATAAAAACATGTAATTTGTTAAAGTAGATATGCGATTAACAAACGTACATATAAATAGATTAATCAAAAGGCTCACAATGATGGATGCTTGTATAATTTATGAAGCAGTTTGTCATAGTGAGAGCTTTTTTTTCGTAAAAATAAGAAAGAGGATGGAAAAAAATGGAAAATATTTATTTTACATCAGAGAGTGTAACAGATGGTCATCCAGATAAGATGTGTGATCAAATAGCAGATGCTATATTGGATGCTGCACTGAGTGCAGATAAAGATTCAAAAATTGCTGTAGAAGCAACAATTAAAGATGACTTCGTTTTAGTATATGGTGAAGCCAACACTAAAGCAGAAATTGATTATGCAAAAATAGCAAAACAAGTTATTAAAGATATTGGATATACAGAAGATTATGAAGTATTGGTAAAAGTAAGTGAGCAATCATCAGAAATTAACAATGCAGTAACAAGTAAAGAATTAACAGCAGCAGGGGATCAAGGGATTATGTTTGGTTATGCAAGTAACGAAACAGATTCATACATGCCTTTAGCAATTGACCTGGCTCACAAACTATCAAAAAGATTAAGTGAAGCTAAAAAAGAAGTTGCTTGGTTAAAGCCAGATGGAAAAACTCAAGTTACTGTAGCATATGAAGCAGGTAAGCCAAAATATGTTCATACAATCGTTGTGAGCGCATCACATGATGCAGGTATCACACATGATGAAATTGTTAAAATGGTTAAAGAAAAAATTATTGCACCTGTTGTTGATCCTAAATGGTTAACAGAAGATACAATTTATATTATTAATCCAAGTGGTTCATTTACAATTGCTGGATCATTTAGTGACTCTGGAACGACAGGACGTAAGCTTGTTGTAGACAGTTACGGTGGTATGTCACGTATTGGTGGGGGAGCATTTAGTTCTAAAGACCCATCAAAAGTAGATAGATCCGCAGCTTATTATGCAAGACATGTTGCTAAATCAGTTGTAGCAGCAGGGCTATGTGATCGTTTAGAAATTCAACTATCATATGCAATTGGCTTAATTGAACCCTTATCAATCCATTTAGAAACATTTGGAACAGAAAAGAAAAACATTGAAGAAATACTTGAAATTGTTAAGAACAACTTCAACTTCAATGTTGGTAATATGATTGATGAACTTGATTTACTAAGACCTATCTATAGAGAGACAGCAAACTTCGGACACTTTGGTCGTGAAGGTTTCTCATGGGAAGATATTAGAATCCTTAAATAATGATTGGTGGACCCATTTCTCTTTTGAGAAGTGGGTTTTCTTTTGGATTGAGCAAGACATATAATGCGGTGCTCTTTTCTTCTAAATCTTTAAAAGGGTAGTCTTTAAAGGATGTAACAAGATTTGTATCATGTTTAATAGTATGCAAGTATTTTCTACCCACTTGACTCATCCCTAAGATACGTACAGCGCTGATTTCAGGGAGTATACGAGGTGTTTCAAGTAAGATGTGACACAAGGTTCTTTGAATACGACTTCTTGTATAACGCCTTGAAATCGCACCATTTAAGAAGCCATCATATGTCTCATGCTCTTTAGCAAGCTTATAGAAAAGATTTTCAATACCTTCATCAACAAGCAGATACTCTTTTAACTTTTCTTTCTGAGAAAGTATTTGATAACGTATAAAAGGATAGGCATCCTTAATATGATATGTAGAATATAAATCTAAATTAACAGGGGTAGTATTTTGATACTTAAGTTGATGAAGATAAGCATTACGAATCGCACTTGCGGATGCAAATTCTTTATCAATACTTAAGTCATGATAGTCTTGTGTTCGTTTAACAATATGTGTATCAATATTATATTTATGAGCAAAGTTCTCATAGTATGCACCGAGAATCTGATTGGGTCCTGCACTTGTTTTATTTTTAGCAAAGGCATATGAATAGCCCTGTTCAATGAGACTTTTATCAATCTCATTTAAAAGAGGCTTATCCAAAGATTCTGAACCATAAACAATGCTGTCAACCTTAACCATTGAAAGTAACTTAAGGGCGCCTTTTGCAAAGACCTCAGCACTTTGAAGGGTGATGTGGGTGGGTAGTTCTATAACTATATCTACACCTTGTTCTAAAGCAAGTTGTGTACGTGCCCATTTATCAATAATTGCAGGTTCACCCCTTTGAACAAAGTGAGGCGACATGACCGCAATTAAAACATCACACTGTGTAATCTCTTTAGATTTACCTATGTGATAGATATGACCATTATGAAGGGGATTATACTCAACGATAATCCCAGTTGCGTGATATTTCTTATTCATATCTAGATTTTAACACATTTATGAAACAAATTATGAAAATTATGTAAAAAGGTTCTCATAAACCCAAATTAAGAGTCCTAATATGTTACAATATGTAAGTAAATAGGTGATAATATGAGACTAAGAAAGAAAAAATGGAGCGATGAGGTATTTAATACTCACAGCGCGATACTAGTAGAAGATTTTAAAGTTATAAAAGGCAATTGGAAAAATCAATTAAATGTAAATAAACTAAGATTAGAAATAGGTTCAGGTAAAGGCGATTATTGGCATGGCTTAGGTCAAATGTATCCCAATGATGGCATCATAGCCGTAGAGAAAGATTATACAGCAAGTGCTATCGCACTTCGTAAATTAGAAGAACATGGTAATAAAAGATTTATCTATGGTGATGCAAAACACCTCGAAGATATCTTTGAAAAAGGAGAACTGGATGTTATTCATTTAAACTTCAGTGATCCATGGCCAAAAACAAGACATGAAAAAAGAAGATTAACATATGATTCTAAAGTAAAGAAATACTATGACTTACTCAATGATTCAGGCGAGATATGGATGAAAACAGATAACCAAGGACTCTTTGAATATTCATTGGTTAATGTTAGTAGATTCAATTTTGAATTAATTGAAGTATCTGTTGATTTTAGAAAAGATTATGATGAAGAAAATATCATTGATCCACTCACCGAATATGAACGTAAGTTTATGGGTAAGGGGCAACCAATCTATAGAGCAATATGGAGGAAAATAGATGTTAAGTAATAAACAATTAAAATGGTTTGAAGATGTTACACAGATTGATGGTGTAAGTGGCCATGAAGTAAATGTAACAAAATATTTGGAAAAAGAATATAAGGCAATGGGATACGAGGTTATCTATGATAACTTAGGAAGCATTGCTGCTTTTAAGAAAAGTAAAGTTAAAGATGCACCTAAAGTCATGGTCTTAGGACACATGGACGAGGTTGGATTTTTAGTTAAAGACATTACAAGTACTGGTGTATTAAAAATTCACCCAGTAGGTGGATGGTTCTCTCAAACACTACTTGCACATAGAGTTCAAGTAACCAATAGAAATGGTCAAGTGTTTAAAGGGTCAATCGGAAGTATTCCTCCCCATATGTTATCTCCACAAGATAGAGCGAAGCCAATGGAAATCGATCAAATGATCGTTGATATTGGTGCAACAAGTAAAGAAGAACTTTTATCTTGGGGCGTTCAAATTGGAGATATGGTTGTTGTTAATGGACCTTTTGAAAAATTAAACGATAAACGTATCTTAGCAAAAGCATTTGATAACAGATATGGCTGTGTTATGGGACTTGATTTACTTGATGAGCTTAAAGATCAAGATTTACCTTTTGATTTATATGTAGGAGCAAGTGTTCAAGAAGAGGTTGGCCTTAGAGGTGCACAAACCATGACAAACCTAATCAATCCAGATTATGCAATTATACTAGATTGTTCACCAGCAAATGATGCTCTGGATGCAAAAGCACAAGGAAGACTTGGTGATGGTATTCTAATACGTATGATGGATGGTTCAATGATTGCAAATAAAGATCTCATTCATGAACTGGTTGATGTATGTGTTGAAAATAAGATCAAACACCAATACTATTTCTCAAATGGAGGAACAGATGCAGGTATCGTTCATAAATCAGGAACAGGAGTTCCGACAGTAACATGCTGTGTTGTAGCACGTAATATTCATACATCAGCAAGTATCCTAGATACAGATGACTATTTAAATGCAAAACATGCAATATTAAAACTCTTAGAATACAAAGGTGCTAATTTATGAAAAAACTTGGAACGCTCTTCATAATATTATTTATGTTAGTTGGATGTTCCAATCAAAACTATACAAAAAGTTTTGAAACTGCTTTAAAACAACCTGGAGCACTTACTACCAATCATAAGAAAAAGCTCTATCGTTACTATGTACCACCTCATGTAGGAATTAAAAAAAGTGATGTCAATTCCACAATATTTATGGTTGAAGGAAAAGATGTCCTAATGAATTTAAAGGTAGATAGAATCGTATCAGAAAACTTTGATTATGACTTAGATGTAAAAGTTGAAATAAATAAAAATCCAAGCTTAGTTCAAGAAGCACACTATATGGATATGCAAAATAAAACAAAAAAGATGCAGCTGAGAATCTATTTACTAGATTCAGGTAACCATGCAATATTTTTAAATAATGATGAAGTTGAAATGGTATCTGTTGTTGATAAGACAAGTTTAAGTATTACAATCTTTTCAATGGTTAATATATTAAGAACAGTTGTTGTTAATAAACCAGAAGTAATTGCAGCATACTCAAGCAAAGAAATATCAACCTATGATGCTACATATTCAGAATTCTTTGAACAAACACCTCCAGAAACTGGAACTATCAAAGAAATGTATGATCGTTTAAATCCCAATAGAGATTAAGAAAGTGGTGAATATATGTGGAGAAAACTGACATCTCTTCTATTTGATGAAGAAGAAATAATTCTTGAAGAAGAAGAAATAAAGGTAGAAGAAATAAAAATCAGGCCTGTTAAACCCATGACTGAAAAGGCTGTTCCAATGGATCATGTTGAAATTAAACCTGTTCCAGTAGAAACAATAGAGATGGATGTAATTAACAATCCTAACTCTGTGCCCTTGCATGAAGATAAGCCAAAAAAATCTATTAAAATTGATATAACACAGGAAACGTTTAAAGAGAACTTTAAACCTAAGGTTCAAACACCAACAGAAACAGTTTATAAACCTAAAAACATCATCAGTCCTTACCATGGTGGACCTGATGCTGATGAAATTGATGTTAAAGATTTCAAGAAACAAAATATTAAGAAACGTGAACCTCTAACAAAAGTAATCAGTCCAATGTTTGGTAAAGTTGTTGAAACTGAACAAGAAGACTTTGAAGTACTTGCAGAAACACTCATGGATATTGATCTTGAAAACATGATTGACACATCTTCTCAAGGAACAGAAGATGATGAAGTGCAAACATCACTTTATGACTTCTTAGAAGGGTTAGATCATGATGAATAAAAAAGATGTATTCTTTATCGGTATTAAGGGAACCGGTATGGCATCCCTTGCCAAAATATGTTTAAACCTAGGATATGAAGTATCAGGATCAGATATTGAAACACACTTCTTTACTGAAGACAGTTTAAGAAGTCTTAATGTTCCGATATTAACTTTTGCAAAAGAGAATATTAAGGATAATACCATCGTAGTAGCAGGTAATGCTTTCTTAGATGACCATATCGAAATTATAGAAGCAAAATCCAATGATAGCATTGAATTTTATAGGTATCATGAATTCTTAGGTGAAATCATGAATAACTTTAGAAGTATTGCAGTAAGTGGTTCACATGGTAAAACCACCACCACAACACTTTTAAAAGATATGCTAGAAACCAGTGTAGATACAGGGTATCTTATTGGTGATGGAACAGGGAACTTAGACAAAGATGACACATATTTTGCACTTGAAGCTTGTGAATTTAGAAGACACTTTCTAGCTTACAAACCCAATATCGCAATTATGACAAACTTTGAAATAGACCATGTTGATTATTTTAAAGACAATGAAGATTATCTGAATGCATATGATGCATTCTCTGAAAATGTTAAAGAGCTTATTATCGCTTGGGGTGATGATCCTCAATTTGATAATTTAAAACTAAAAGGTGAAGTTTGGACCTATGGTTTTGATAAATCCAATGATATATCACTGGATAATATCATACGACATACCAACGAAACAGAGTTTGATTTAATATTTAAAGGTGAGAAACTAAAACATTTCAAACTTCCACTTGTGGGTGACCACATGGTATTGAATGCACTTGCTGTTATAGGTGTTGGAATCTATGAAAAGATATCACTTGATAAAGTCGAAGCAGGTCTTAGAAACTTCAAAGGAGCACTTAGACGCTATGTTATAGATGACCTAGGTGATAACATCATTATAGATGATTATGCTCACCATCCTACTGAAATCAAGGTTACGCTTGAAGCAACAAGAACACGATACCCTGATAGAAAAATAGTGGCAATATTCAAACCACACAGAGTAGGAAGAGTCTATTACTTTGCTGAAGAATTCAAAGAAGCATTAATGCTAGCAGATGAAGTGGGCTTATGTCCTTTCACAAGTATTGATGATTACGAAGAGGGTATTGATATTGATATCACATATCTACAAGATAAAATACCAGGATCATTTATTGTTAATGAAAGAGATGAAGATATTAAAATGCTTGCGGATTTAAAACCAGCAGTATATGTCTTTATGAGTTCAAAGAATATTTATGATTTAGAAGATAAATTAAAAGAATTACTGTAATTGTAAACACTTTCAGAAAAGTGTATAATAGTGTATAACTAAGAAAGAGGTGTCATATATGCTAGATGATTTTCTATATACAAGTCGAAACTTAGCGGAAGTACTTATACCAATTCTTATTGCGATTGTGCTGATAGCTTTAATAGTATTTATATTTAAATTGGTCAAATTTATCAGCTCACTAGAAAACACATTAACAAAGGTTGATGAAACGATTGTAAAGGTTAATGGAACCATTACTGAAATTGATGAAACCATTATCGTTACGCGTGCATCAATTGCAAAATTAGACGAACCCCTTGCAACACTTGCAAATGTATCCAATACTGTTGATTCAATCAATTCAACAGCAAATGGTATCGTAGGTTCAGTAGCAAACTTTGCTATCAATAATTCAGATTCACTCGTGAACTGGACGAAAGACATTTTCGGTAAAAAAGATAAAGACGTATCTGATGAAGAAGTACAGGAGGATTTTGGAATATATGAGTAAGAACAATGAATATCTAACAGAAATAGTATACCAAATAGACGATTTAATCTATGAATTTTATAGAAAATCAAATGATCTGATTGCTACAAGACGTAATCAAGAAGAACTCTTTAATTTTAGAGACCAAACCATTTCAACAGTTAATAACATGAATGTTAGAGCTTTAGAAATGATAGCATCTTTAAAGAAAGATGAAATTGTTGTTAAAAGATCAGAAATATTATATTTGAGAAATAAAGATATCTTAGATTCAGCATACAGAGTCTTAGAAACATCACCTATTAAAAACGATTTGTTCAATGAAGTAAAATCAGCTGCAAAAGATGCGCTTAAATTTACTCATAAAGCAATCAATGATTTCCAAGATACAGAAACATATGCAACTATTAAGGAAACAACCGAAAAAGGCTATGTTAAATTAAAAGATGCAGTTCATAAAGTATCAACAGATGAACGTGTTGTTGAGGGAGTTAACCTTGCAAAAGAAAAATCAAAAGAACTTTTAAAAGGTGCTGAAGAAGTTTATCATAAAGGTGAAACTTCAGTTAAGAACTGGTGGGATACAAACCACAAGAACTCAAATGTTAAGGAAGATCTAAAAGATGTTAAAGAAGACCTAAAAGAGGACTTTGAAGACGTTAAAGAAGATGCAGACGCATTGATACATGAAAAACGCAAAGAATTTCTAGCACTTAAAGAAAAATATGAAAATAATACAGAAACTGTTATCGAAGATGCCAAAGATGTATTAGAAGATTTACCACAGCATGCAAAAGATGAGTATCATGATTTAAAAGAAACTTTGAAAAACAAAACTGCTGAAGAACTAGATGCTTTAAGAGCAGAATACAAAGATATTTCATTAGACGATGCACAACTGAGTAAAGAAGTTGAAGATTTAAAAAGAGCATCAAGAAAATTAAGAAAAGAAGTTGAAAAAACAATTAAATCATCGGAAGATGGTAAGGAAGAGGGTAGTGAATGAAAAGAGTAACAATATATGACGTTGCAAAAGAAGCGGGAGTTTCATTAGCAACAGTATCACGCGTAATAAATGGTCTTGAGATCGTAAGAGAAGAAACAAGACAAAAAGTAGAGGTGGCAATTGATAAATTGGGTTATAAACCAAATGCAATCGCCCAAGGTTTGGCTTTACAAAAATCAACTTCTATCGCACTTTTAGTGCCAGAAGCAAGTTTTGGTTACACAGGACAAATTATCAATGGTCTTATTGACGTAGCTAAAATATATAAATACAACATCGTATTACATACAATGTCAGAAGGTATCTTAGAAATTAAAGATATCGTTGATGAAATTATTAAGTCACGTGTTGATGGTGTTATTATTTACAATGACAAATTAATGGAAAAAGAACTTGCTGTATTAAGCAAATATCATTTCCCAATTGTAATTATAGGTAACAGAATGTCAGATGATAATATTGCTTCAGTATTCGTTGATATTGAAAAAGCAGTATACGACTTAACAATGGAAAAAATCAAAGAAAACCCTAACTATAAAGTTGCAGTAATTCAAGACCGCATAAACGACTTTACAACTCAAGAAATGAAAGCTGGAGTACAAAAAGCATATAAAGAATTGGGTATTGAAGATGAAGGCTATATTGAAATTCCAAGTGAGTATAGAAGATCATATGATTACTTCACAGATACAATCAAAGAAACACCTTATAACTTCTTAATTGCAAACCGTGACTCACAAGCAATTGCTGCATTAAATGCTGCAAAAGAGCAGGGGCTAAGTGTTCCAGATGATCTTGAAATCCTATGTCTGATCGATAGTAAATACAACAACATGGTAAGACCACGTCTTTCAAGTTTTGCAATTCCTTCATACGATTTAGGAGCAGTTTCAATGCGTGTATTAACAAAAATGCTAGCAAATGAAACAATTGATGATCGTGAAATTGAATTAAGTTACTTATTCACACCACGCGCATCTACTAAATAAATATTAAAGCACTCTGGTGCTTTTTATTTTTCTACATGATATTTATGATGTCTAATTCATTGACTTTTTGTCATGAAAAACATATACTATAAATGGTCCAAAAGACTCTCCAAGCATTCCCCCCCCCATACATTAATGCTTGGAGTAGACCGGTAAAGACGCGATATAATGCGTCTTTTTCTTTTGGTCTATAAAGACTATGTGTGATCAATTAAAGAAACAGAGCAAAGTTGTATAGAAAAAAGAAAAACATCCACCAGAGGGCTTTATATCCCTTCTGGTGGATGTTTTATTGTATATATAATAAGTATATCTTCTTACTAGGAAGACTTTAGTGTAACAATGATAACATCAGGACTTGATAAGAATCTATATTGGGGTGAACTGGTGGATACACCACCTGTTAACCTTAAATTAATTCCTTTAACATCCTGTAATTTCTCAGTATAAGTATCTTTATAGGAAATAGAACCCAATAGAGGTAAGTTTATCTTTCCTAAAAGGGTATGTCCTGCAAAGACAGTGTCATATCCTGATACCAAGGTATCACTTACTTTAGGATCATGTACAAATCCTAAGTTAAATAGGGTAGGGTCAATGCTACGATTGACCTTATCAACTGTTGATTCAAGTGCGCTATGTGAATCTAGGAAATTAAATGTAATGAAGTCATGGGTCTTATTGAAGACCTTAATAGAATCATTAGCATAATACCTGAACTCACTCTCACTTAATATTGTTTTTGTAAGATCTAAGTTTTTATCATAATCACTTTGAGCAAGGACTGCATACTTTCCAAGTGGAGCGTCCATCTCTTTTAAATATTGTTCAATTAAGTCTTGATGTTGATTTTCTTCAGTCAGAAGGTTACCTAAGAAGACAATGAAGTCTGGTTTACTTGATTTAACCTTGCTGGCTACTTTTTTTAGTTGTGTTTCATCAGAAAATACATCTGAGAAAATCAATATCTTAGCATTATTGAAGGATTCAGGTATTTTACTATCTGTAATGGTAACATTCTGAACATTCAGTCTTTTAATACTAAGGGTCGATGACTCAAGGTAAACACAAGCAATAAGTGCAACGATTAAAATTGAAAGTTTCAGTTTTAATCGTTTCTTTTTAGGCTTTCGTTTTCTTTCTGTCATTTGCTAATTTCTCCATAGCTGCTTTTTGATTTAAGATAACTGGAATTACTAAAGGATTTCTTTGAGTATGTTTGTAAAGGTAAGGTTCCAAAGCCCCACGAATTGTATTTTTAAGTTCACCAAATGTTGTTCTGTTTTCCATCTTTTTCTTTAAAGCTTGGTAAACAACATTTTCAGCCTCTCTAATGAGTGGTTGGTTTTCTTTAATGAAGACAAATCCTCTAGAAACGATGGTTGGTTTTGTAATAATTTTATTGTAACGTGAGTCTATTGTAACAATAACACTCACCATACCATTATCAGCAAGAATATTTCTATCTTTGATAACTGCAGTAGATAAACCACTTGCATCATTACCATCAACATAAATATTATCAGCCTGTACACGCGTATCTGATTCATAAACAACGCGATCTCTTAGGATTAAGACATCACCATTTGAACAGATAAAGATATTTTCATCAGGAATACCAATTTCCATTGCTGTATCCTTGTGTGTTTTAAGCATACGGTACTCACCATGCATCGGCATGAAGTAAGTTGGTTTAATAAGTTGTAACATCAGTAATTGCTCATCTTTAGAAGCATGTCCTGTTGTATGAATTGATGTTAGTGGTGAGTTTGTTAGTACATTAGCACCACGTCTTGTTAATTGGTTTACAACACCTGAAACACTTTGTGCATTTCCAGGGATTGGGTTGGAAGAGAAGACTACTGTATCATTTGGAATAATACTGATTTGTCTGTGTGTTCCATTTGCAATTCTTGAAAGTGCAGCCATTGGCTCACCTTGAGAACCTGTACATATAATACATACTTGTTCTTCAGGTAGTTGGTTTAGTTGTCTTGCGTTAATAAAGTGTGAGTCTTTAGCATTAATATGTCCAAGTTGACGTGCTATTTTAACAACGTTTTCCATGGAACGTCCAAAGACTGCAATTTTACGTCCGCTGGCAATGGCAGATTCTATAATCTGCTGTACACGGTAGACATTCGATGCGAATGTCGCCAGGATGATACGTCCTTCTGTTTTATTAAATATTTCAAGTATCGATTTAGAAACTTCTTTCTCACTAATTGAAAATCCACTAACTTCTGAGTTTGTTGAATCACTCATTAATAAGTCAATTCCAATTTCTCCCATATAAGACATAATCTGGTAGTCTGAACTTGAACCTACAGGTGTTAAGTCAAATTTGAAGTCTCCTGTTGATACAATACGACCATTTGGTGTATTTAGAATAACACCCAATGAATCGGGAATAGAGTGAATAACGTTAAAGAATCCAATATTAAAGTGTTTCGTCTTTACAGTTGAAGTAGAGTCAATTTCTATAATATTTGTTTTCTTAGACATTCTACGCTCGTCTAATTTTCTATTAATTAATGCTTTAGCAAATCTTGGAGCATATATAAGTGGAATATTAACCTTTTGTAAAAGGAAAGGGATACCACCGATATGGTCCTCATGACCATGGGTAATAATTAAAGCCTTAATTTTCTTTTGGTTCTTTTGTAAATGTGTATAATCAGGGATGACATAGTCAACACCTAGTAAGTTTTCTTCAGGGAACATAACACCAGCATCTATGATCACGATTTCATCTTCGTGTTCAAATACATACATGTTTTTCCCAACTTCACCCATACCACCTAAGGCATAAATGAGTGTGTCGTTTTTTTCTATCTTCATTCAATAGCTCCTATTCTATTATTTTCATATCTTTTGGATCCCAAGGAGTATTCTTATCTATTGTGTCATAGAATAAAATCCCATTGAGATGATCAATTTCATGTTGAATTACAATTGCTAAGTAATTGGTGAATTGTAATGTAATTTCTTTATCTTGAATCATGTCATATGCTTTGACTCTAATTCTTTGATATCTTGGTACCAAACCTTCGTGAACATCACGAATAGAAAGGCAACCTTCACCTGTTTTCAAAGCAACTTGTTTTTCACTGTGTGCAATGATGCGTGGGTTAACCAGCGCATACTCTTTTAAATCATAGTAATCATCATCTATATCTATTTCTACAGATACAGCAAACATTTGTTTCGAGACGCCAATTTGCGGTGCAGCGATTCCCACTGCTGGTTGTAATTTATATTTTTCAGCAAGTTCTTCATCTTTAGAATCTCTAACATACTGAAGCATTTTTAAAAGCGTGTTTTTGTCCTCATTGCTTAATGGAAGCTTCACTGTTTCTGCTTTTGCACGTAAAACAGGATTTGGATCCAGCACAATGGTGTCCATATTGATTTCATATTTCATTGTATATACCTCAAGTCTAATCTCTACTGTTAATAATACATGAAAACGGGACAAAATTAAAGTGTTAAGATTTTTTTATTGCCATAATATGCTAATATATGTACATGAAGCAAAAAAAACTAACATTAAAAATGCCGAAAGGCTATTCAAAGTCAATTCATGCCAGTGTTTTATTACTGACTATTTTTGGTTTAGCAATGATTATATCAGCAAAATCAAACATTCACTCACTAGAAGCGATTGGAATTATAAAGGTTATCATTAAGGAAGTAGGTTTCATTGTCGCATCATATTTATTGATGTTATTTGTAGCAAGAAACTTTTCTTGGGAAAAGTTCCGTAAGTTATATGTACCTATAGTATATGGGACAATTGGTTTACTATTTCTGACAATGATATTCCCAGCAATAGGTGGAGCAAGAGCTTGGATTAGAACACCCATAGGAACCATCCAACCCAGTGAATTTGTAAAGGTAATATCAATATTGATACTTGCACAATCATTAGGGGATAGAGGAAACGAAAGAACGGATCTTATAAGTTTAATTAAGCACCCTGTGCTACTTGTATCCTTTATGGGTATGTTTGTACTTCTGGCACAAAGTGACCTTGGAAGTGCTGTAATTATCTTTGTTATATCACTGATAACCGTCTTATCATTTTCAAACCCACAATTAAGAAAAATACAAAAATGGTTTTTAATCTTATTTGCATCTGGAATTCTCTTACTGTTTTTTGTAAATAGTGGTCCATTTATTAACTTTTTAAATAGCGTTGATTGGCCAGATTCCATGAAGTATATGATTAATAGGTTTACTGTAAGTGCCAATCCATTCTTGGATAGACATGATTCAGGGGCCCAAATATTCAACGGACTTGCTGCCTTTGTAAGTGGTGGTTTAACTGGAGTTGGATATGGTAAAGGCTTCTTAAAATTTAGTTTTATATTTGCAGCCGAATCAGATTCAATTCTTGCAATCATAGTTGAAGAGTTAGGAGTTATCTTTGGATTTCTACCCATTGTATTACTATATGGTGTAATCATATATCAACTTATGAAATATACATTTAAAGTTAAATTAGATAAAGATAAGGCGGTTCTTGTTGGAACCATTGCTTATTTCTTTATACACTTCTTATTGAATGTTGGCGGTGTTACAGCACTTATCCCACTAACAGGAATCCCACTTCTATTTATATCAGCAGGTGGATCCAGTCGTCTTGCGGTGATGGTGGCAATAGGTCTTTGTCAAAACGTAATAGCAAGATATAACACACCTACAAGAAATCAAAAACAAAATTCTGGTGATATGACATGAAGATAATCGCGGGACACTACAAATCACGAAAATTAAATACTTTAAAAGGTGATAATACCCGTCCTACATCAAATCGTTTAAAAGAAGCACTCTTTAATCAGTTAGGACCCTTCTTTGAAAAGGGGAGTTTCCTTGATATATTCGCAGGAAGTGGGGCAATGTCATTTGAGGCATTGAGTCGTGGAATGGATAAAGCATGCTTGATCGAAAAAGATAGAGAAGCTTTAAAAGTTATTGAAAAGAATGTCAGTTCACTTGATGTAAAATCAAAGACACAGATTATAAAAGGGGATGCTTTAATTAAGGTATCAGAATTAAAAGATAAATATGACATCATATTTATGGATCCACCTTATGATTACCAATATACTTTTGAAATACTTAACAAACTACATACACTCTTAGCAGAAAATGGTATAATCATAGTAGAAACAGATAAGAACACAAAACTAGAAGATACCCCTGAAAATCTTATAAAGATAAGAGAAAAATCATATGGTTTCTCAAAAATTCATACATACAAAATGTCCAAGTGACATTTTTTTATTGTTTTTAGCACTCAGGTGTTGACAGTGCTAAGAGTATGATGTAAAATATAGCAGTACATAGAAGTAGGAGGGTAAAATGCTAACACCAAGAAAAATTGAAATATTCAAAGCAATCGTTAAAGAGTTCATTCAAACAGCAGAACCTGTTGGATCAAAACTGTTAATAGAGAGCTACAACATCAATTATTCCTCAGCGACAATTCGTAACGAAATGTCAGAGCTTGAGAAGTTAGGTCTTATTGAAAAGACACATACTTCAAGTGGACGTATCCCATCCAGTAAAGGATATCGCTTTTATGTAGAACACTTTATGGAGGATGAAATCAATGAAGGCGTTGAAAGTGTAATTACTCAAATATTTTCTGATAGGAAACTTACCGTTGAAGAATCCATTCGTCAAAGTGTTAATATCTTAACGCAAATGACTAATCTGACTTCGATGATATTGGGACCAGCATCAAATTCAGAAAATCTAAAAAGTGTAAAACTAATACCTGTCAACGATACAAGTGCCATGGCGGTATTTGTAACTGAGGGAGGCCATACAGAACACCGTATCTTTAATTTTGATAGAAATATCCCAATAGAGGAAATGGAATCCTGTACAAGTATCTTAAATGATCGCTTAACCGGAACCCCTATTAGTGATGTCGTTGAGAAGATGGTAAATATAAAACCAATACTCTCGCAACGTATGGTGCAATATGAAGTACTGTTCGAAGCGTTTGTAAATGCGTTTATGAAGTTTGCACAAGATGAAATATACTATACAGGTAAAGACAACATGCTCTATCAACCAGAGTTTGCCAATGTAGAAAAGTTGAAGCAGTTAACATTGATGCTTGAGAACTCTCAAGTATGGCAGGAAATGTCAGTCAGTCACGATAACTTAAAACTTAGAAAAGGCGAACACAGTGAATTGATGTGGGTAGATGATATGGCCGTTGTATCCAGTTCATTCTTCTTAGAAAATGACAACTCGGAACACAGGCTCATGGTTGTTGGACCCAGCCGTATGGAATATGGTCGTGTAGTATCATTGGTTGAATTTGTAACAGCAATGATAGAAAATGTTTATGGGAAAGGTGGAACACATGATTAAAAAGAAAACAAAGAAAAATTCAGATGAGGTTGTATCTGATTCCGAAGAAATGACGAACGAAACAGAAACAACAGAAGAAAAATCTGAATTAGAGATAGAAAATGAAGCTTTAAAAGAAGAAGTTGTAAAGCTAAAGAATGATTATTTCAAAGCATATGCGGATGCAGAAAATATAAGAAAACGCCAAGAACGCGATTTCGAACTATCAATGAAGTATCGCATACAAACCTTTGCAGATTCAATATTACCTGCACTGGATAACTTAGAAAGAGCATTGGCTTCAGAAGTTACTGAAGCAACACAATCCTATAGAGATGGTGTTGAAATGATTTACGAACAACTTATGAATGCATTAAAACAAGAAGGTGTAACACCTATTGAGGCATTGGATAAGAAGTTTGATCCAAATGTACACCAAGCACTTCAAGTCGAAGAAGTTGAAGGTGTAAAACCAGATACGATAGTTGAAGAATATCAAAAAGGTTATATGATTAAAGACCGCGTATTAAGAGCGAGTCTTGTAAAAGTTAGTCAATAAGGAGGACGAAAAATATGAGTAAAGTAATAGGAATAGACTTAGGTACAACAAACTCTGCAGTAGCAGTTATGGAAAATGGTGAAGCTAAGGTAATCACAAACCCTGAAGGTAACAGAACAACACCTTCAGTAGTAAGTTTTAAAAATGGAGAAAGAATTGTAGGGGATGCAGCTAAAAGACAAGTTGTAACAAACCCAAACAGTGCACTTTCAGTTAAACGTCTAATGGGAACAAACGAAAAAGTTACATTAGAAGGTAAAGACTATACACCACAGGAAGTATCAGCAATGATCTTAAGTTATATTAAGAGTTATGCAGAAGACTACCTAGGCGAAAAAGTAACAAAAGCTGTTATTACAGTTCCAGCTTACTTTAACGATGCACAACGTCAAGCAACAACAGATGCAGGACGTATTGCAGGACTTGAAGTAGAAAGAATTATAAACGAACCAACAGCTGCAGCATTAGCATTTGGTATCGATAAAACAGAAACAGAACAAAAAGTATTTGTATTTGACTTAGGTGGTGGTACATTTGACGTATCTATCCTAGAATTAGCAGATGGAACATTCGAAGTGTTATCAACAGCTGGAGACAACTCTTTAGGTGGAGATGACTTTGACCACATTATCGTTGATTATCTAATTGATTTATTCAAAAAAGAAAACGGTATTGACTTAAGTAAAGATAAAATGGCTATGCAAAGATTAAAAGAATCAGCAGAAAAAGCTAAAAAAGATCTTTCATCAACAGTTAACGCACAAATTAGTCTACCATTCATCTCAGCAGGAGAAGCAGGTCCATTACACTTAGAAACAATGTTAACACGTGCTAAGTTTGATGAAATGACAAAATCACTTGTTGAAAGAACATTAATTCCAGTAAGACAAGCATTAAAAGATGCAGGTCTAACACGTAATGATATTCACCAAGTACTATTAGTAGGTGGTTCAACACGTATTCCAGCAGTTGCAGAAGCTGTTAAAAAAGAATTAGGTAAAGAGCCTAACAAATCAGTAAACCCTGATGAAGTAGTTGCAATGGGTGCAGCAATCCAAGCAGGTGTTATCTCAGGTGATGTTAAAGACGTACTATTATTAGACGTTACACCATTATCACTAGGTATTGAAACAATGGGTGGCGTAATGACTGTCTTAATTGATAGAAATACTACAATCCCAACATCTAAATCACAAGTGTTCTCAACAGCACAAGACAACCAACCAGCAGTAGACATTAACGTACTACAAGGTGAACGTCCAATGGCTAAAGATAACAAACACTTAGGACTGTTTAAATTAGATGGTATTGCACCAGCACAACGTGGTGTTCCTCAAATTGAAGTGACATTTGATATTGATGTTAACGGTATTGTTAACGTATCAGCACTTGATAAAGGTACAAACAAAAAACAATCAATCACAATTAGTAACTCATCAGGATTATCTGAAGACGAAATTGAAAAAATGGTACGTGATGCTGAAGAGCACGCAGAAGAAGATGCTAAAAATAAAGAACAAGCAGAACTTACAAACCGTGCAGAGCAATTCATTCACCAAGTAAATACAACACTTGAAGATGAAAATGCAAACGTTACTGAAGAACAAAAAGAAGAAACAATCAAACTTCGTGACGAATTACAAACAGCATTAGATGAGAAAAACTTTGATGAATTAAAAGAAAAACTAGATGCATTAGAACAAGCTGCACAAATGATGGCTGAACAAATGTATCAAGATCAAGCACAACAAAACGGTGAAACACCTCAAGACAACACAAATGATGATGTAGTTGATGCAGACTTTGAAGAGAAATAATATTAAAGTGAAACTTGCAGGAGGTGACTTATGGCTCAAAAAAGAGATTATTATGAAGTTTTAGGTATTAGTAAATCCGCAAGTGATGCGGAGATAAAGAAGGCATATAGAGCACTTGCAAAAAAGTACCATCCAGACGTTAATAAGGAAGCAGATGCTTCTGACAAATTTAAAGAAATACAAGAAGCTTATGAAGTTATAAGCGACGCAACAAAACGTAGCCAGTATGACCAATTCGGTCATGCAGCATTTGATCAAAACGGTGGCGCAGGCGCTGGTGGTTTTGGTGGCGGTTTTGGCGGTATGGATGATATATTCAGTCAATTCTTTGGTGGTGGATTTGGAGGCTTTGGTGGCGGAGGCCGCCAGGCCAATGCACCACGCCATGGTAATGACAGATTCATGACCATGCGTATAGACTTTATGGATGCAGTATTTGGTGTCACTAAGACCATTAAATTAAATGTAGATGAAGAATGTCATACATGTCATGGATCAGGTGCTTTTTCATCAGAAGATGTAAAAACATGTCACACATGTCATGGTGCTGGTTCTGTAACACAACAACAAAGAACAGCATTTGGTATTATTGAATCACGTGTAGCATGTCCTACATGTCATGGAACAGGAAAAGAAATCACTAAGTTTTGTGAAGTATGTCATGGACGTGGCTTTAATTCTAAACAAGTTGATGTCGAAATCAAAGTTCCAGCTGGAATTATATCTGGCCAACAATTACGTGTAAGCGGAAAAGGCGAACGTGGTGAAAATGGCGGTGGATATGGTGATTTATATGTTGAAATATCTGTAAGCAATCATGAATACTTTATTCGTGAAGGTAACGATATTCATCTTAGAATACCTGTATCAATTGTCGATGCAACTTTAGGAACATCAATTGAAGTTCCAACAGTATCAGGAAAAGTAGAATTAAAAATACCTTCTGGTACTCAACCAAACACTAAATTTAGATTAAAGGGTAAAGGTGTTAAAGACCTACGATCATCAAGACATGGTGATCAGTATGTTGAAGTTAACATCGAAATACCTAAGAAATTAAATCGCAAAGAGAAAAAACTCTTTGAGCAGCTTAGAGACACGGATCTTTCAAAAGAATCAACCGATAAGCTAAACAAATTATTTAAGTGACTCACGTCACTTTTAATTTCAAAAGAACTTAGCACTCAAAGTGCTTAAGTGCCAAAAGGAGGATAAGACTATGACATATGAAAACTATACAGACAAAGCGAAAAAAATGCTTAATGACGGAGCAAATGTTGCAATGCAACATTCTAATTCAAGCGTCACAAGCACGCATTTATTAAAAGCAATCTTAGATGATGGAGATTACAATCATCTCTTTAAGGATGCACACAAATTATCTTTAGAAGCAGATAATGTAATCAGTAAGCTTCCAAAAACAGAAGGCGCACAACTAACATTCTCAAATGATGCACAAAATGTACTCAAAGAGGCAGATGCATACGCAAGTCGTAAAAACGATAGTTTTGTATCCGTATATGCGCTTATCTATGCACTTTTAAAAGTTAAAACAGAAGTATTAAAAGATTACAAGTTAAAAGAAATGGACGAAGTATTAGATCAAGAAAGAAACAACAAAACTATGGATTCATCCAATGCAGAAGATACACTTAATGCTTTACTAAAATATGGTAGAGACCTTGTTAAAGATGTAAAAGATGGAAAAATAGATCCGATTATTGGTCGAGATGATGAAATTCGTCGTGTTATCCAAATATTATCAAGAAAAACTAAAAACAATCCGGTTCTTATTGGTGAGCCCGGTGTTGGTAAAACAGCAATTGTCGAAGGTTTAGCATGGCGTATTATGCGCGGTGATGTTCCATTCAGTTTAAAAAACAAAAAACTTATAGAACTTGATATGGGATCTCTTATTGCAGGTGCTAAATATCGAGGTGAATTTGAGGAACGACTCAAAGCAATTTTGAGCGAAGTAGATGAAGCGCAAGGTAATGTAATTCTATTTATAGATGAGTTACACAACTTAGTAGGTGCTGGTAAAACAGAAGGATCTATGGATGCTGCAAATCTATTGAAACCAATGTTAGCACGTGGTGAACTACATTTAATTGGAGCAACAACATTCAGTGAATACAGACAAAACATTGAAAAAGATGCTGCACTTGAAAGAAGATTCCAACGTGTCATGGTTAATGAGCCTACAGTAGAAGATACAATATCTATTCTAAGAGGTTTAAAAGATCGTTTCGAATCACATCATGGTGTTAAAATACTCGATGAAGCAATTATAGCCGCAACAGAGTTATCAAACAGATACATTACAGACAGATTCTTACCCGATAAAGCCATTGACTTAATCGATGAGGCAAGTGCATCCATTCGTGTAGAGATGGAATCAATGCCAGAAGAACTTGATGAAATGATGCGTAAAATATCTCAACTTGAAATTGAAGAGCGCGCACTATCTAAAGAAACAGATGATAAATCATTAGTGCGACTTAATGATATCGTTCATGAACTATCAGCTTTAAAAACACAATATGATGTCTTACTAAATCAGTGGGAAAGTGAAAAATCTGAACTTGATCTCATAAAAAATGCAAAAGAGCGTCTTGAACGTGCACGTTTAGATTTAGAAAAAGCACAAAACGAAGCACGCTATGAAGCAGCAGCTCAACTTCAATATGAAACAATTCCTAACCTTGAAAGAGTAATTCAAGAGAATGCAGAAGAAGTAAAAGACAGTTCAATGATTCAAGAACAAGTTAACAAAGAGTTAATTGCTGAAATTGTTTCAAAATGGACACATATTGATGTATCTAAACTATTAGATGCTGAAAGAAATAAACTTCTACGATTAAAAGAAATTCTTGAAGAACAAGTAAAAGGTCAAGATGAAGCTCTTAGAAAAGTTAGTGATACAATATTACGTGCTAAAGCACAAATACAAGATGAAAATAGACCTCTTGGATCCTTTATGTTTTTAGGACCAACAGGTGTAGGTAAAACAGAGGTTGCAAAAGCACTTGCACTTAACCTGTTTGATGATTCCAATAATATTATTCGTATTGATATGAGTGAATATATGGAAAAACACTCCGTGTCACGATTAATAGGAGCACCTCCAGGATATGTAGGATACGAAGAGGGTGGACAGCTTACTGAAAAAGTAAGACGTAATCCTTATAGTATTGTTCTTTTAGATGAAATCGAAAAAGCACATGTTGATGTATTCAATGTCTTACTACAAATACTTGATGAAGGGCATATTACAGATTCAAAAGGTGTACAGGTTGATTTCAAAAATACGATTATTATCATGACTTCAAATTTAGGTAGTGAGTTTGCCTTTGAAAAAGATACTCAAAAACGTCTGGATTCATACATGGGTTCTTTAAGACTTCATTTCAGACCAGAGTTTATTAACAGAGTCGATGAAATTGTCGTGTTCAATCCATTAAACCAAGAAGTACTTCATGATATTGCACATAAATTTATTGATGAACTCAAACTTAGAATTCAAAATAGAAATCTAGATTTAGAGATTAGTGAAGCTGCAATTGATATGATTGTAAACGAGGGAAGCGATATTACATACGGTGCAAGACCGATGAAACGTTTTATTCAAAATGAGATTGAAACAAAACTTGCGTACTTAATTATTGAAGCACAACCAGAAGATGGTAGTGTAATTAAGATTGATGTCCAAGACAAGGATTTTGTATTAAGTTTATAAAAAAAAGGTGAA
Organism: Erysipelothrix sp.; assembly: GCA_012727815.1. Lineage (GTDB taxonomy): Bacteria > Bacillota_I > Bacilli_A > Erysipelotrichales > Erysipelotrichaceae > Erysipelothrix. The sequence goes on along the minus strand of JAAYGI010000015.1, from coordinate 1,899 downwards.
ATGCATAAATACGCATTTCACCTTTTTTCATATTTAGACCAATAGTTCTAAAGCATCTTTATCTAAAATGGTGACATTTCTTTGACCTTTTAAACTGATATATTCAAGTTCTTCAAACTCTCTAAGTTTTCTACTGAGGGTTTCAGAGGACATACCTAGAAGAGAAGCCATGTCTTTCTTAGAGTATGGCAGTGTAAATTCTTTATTGTCAGAAGCCAGTTCAAGTAGTTTTTTAGCAAGTCTTGCTTCGACACTTAAGACCCCCATGGATTCAACAGTGTTTTCCATTTGGCTTAATCTCATTGAAACTTCTGTCAATAGTTTAACAGAGATAGTAGGTATTTGCGTTAAGAGATCCTTAAATTTATCACCATCTAAAATACAAATTTGTGCATCTTTTAGTACACTTGCAAAATCAGTATGTGTGTTCTCTAAGAAAAGAGAAAGTTCTCCCATAAAATCACCTGGATTCAAGGTTCTTATAACTTGTTCTTTTCCATCCTTAGTTAAGCGGCTAATTTTCACTTCACCTGTATGTACAATGTATAAGTCTTTTCCTTTAGAGCCTTGGTTATATATTGTTTCACCTTTTTTAAAGTTATGATGATCAGAGATAATTGCAATTTCTTTTTTCTCATCATTTGATAAACTGTTAAACATAGGTACTAGATCAATACATGATTTACTGTAAGTCATTTTATCACCTTTTCTTTGTCTGCTATTATTATAGCATGATATTTTGGTCGCGAGTTATAATCTATAGAGCTTATACAAAAGATGATATTGATTATAAGAAAAGCCACAATAAAGTGGCTTAATAAGTGTAAAATATAAATTTTATTGAAAGTAATTATTATTTAGAGTTTGTTTTTAATTTCTTAGCACGCTTTTTGGTTCCTAAGTATTCATCAACAGGGGAGGACAAAGCAATTATTCCGAAAATAATAGTAATGAAAGCTTTTATGTATTTAAGAAGATTAAATTCACTAAAGACATCAAAAGCATTAAGATTGTTCATCACCATAAATGTTACAGCAACACTTAAGAATAGTTTCATAAGTGCATCTGATTTTTTACCATTTACAACTTCTTTAGAGTTATAAATATCAAAAATTTCTTGAGGTGGGTTATTTGATTTCTTCATATTTTTCAATATAAAGAATCGATAGTAGACTTCAAAGCCTGTAAATAGAACAATTGAAACAATAACACCAAAAATAATATATTCTCTTGCAAGTAATTCAATTAACATACTTGGAATTACTGAGAGGAGAGTTTTTGCTTCATAAAGGCGTAAGAATTTTTTATCTTCTGCTTTTAGTTTATATGCTTGTTGATCAGAAGGGTTTATGTAGAAAAGTTCACCTTCTTGATCACGAATTATATTAAATTTTTGTTGTTGAAAATTTGATTTTTCCAAACCTGTTTTCTTTTCCACCATATGTGCTCCTTTTAGTTTTATAATAAAACTGTAACATATATATTTATGTTAAAATTATAACACATGTATGTCATAATTTTCACAAGAATTATAAGAATAAACTTGCAATTAAAAAACTCACAATATCCTTTGTAGATGGGGAAGTAATAGCAAGATGACCCCCTGTCTCAGTAGATATTATTGAGATATGGTAGTTTTTGAGAACAAGAAATTGATGGATTAAATATCTAGACTTTAATATTGTACGGAAACGAAAAAAAAAGCCACTTCTATTAGTGGCTGCATTATATTAATTAATCAACTTTTGATTTAGATTTTAATTCCTTAGCACGTCTTCTGATTTCAAAGAAATCATTAACAGGGGATAATGCGATAGCTCCCATAATAATGGTAATGAAAGCTTTAATGTATTTACCAAGGTGAAATCCACTAAAGATATCAAAAGCATTAATATTACT
>JAAYGI010000014.1 GCA_012727815.1 Erysipelothrix sp. | reverse complement strand
TGTTTTTATATTTGAACATAAATAAAAGCAATTTATCTACCAAAGATGTTACAGGATTTAAAAATTGGTTATCAACTCACAATACAGCAGTATATTATCCACTAGCAACCCCAACAATAACTGAAATAACAGATACAACCCTAATAGAACAACTAGACAACCTAGAAAAAGCATATTCTTACGATACTCAAACAAATATATCACAAACTAATCAAGATAAACCTTTTATTATTAGTTATGAGGCTATTTTGAGTTTGAGGAATGTACTTAATTCATAAGGAGGATAAGGTAATATGGATAAGGACGATATTAAATTAATCACTGAGATAGACCAAAGAAGTAAATCTAATACAAGAAGATTGGATGAACATGATATTAAAATTGCAAAATTATCGGATGTCTATGTCGCCTTAACCCAAGTAAGCGATAAGGTAAACGTTATTGATGATGATGTAAAAGAAATAAAATCTGATTTACAAGATATAAAGGAAAAACCAACTAAAAGATATGAGCAGGTAGTAGGCTATATACTATCTGCCCTAGTTTGTGTAATCATAGCACTTGTCTTTACAAAGATAGGTCTTAAATAGAAAAGGAGATATTTTTATGAAAAAAGCATGGACTGATTTAAAGTCATTTATAACAGTTGTAATAATATTATTATTTGCATACTGTATTATAAGAAAATTTCCTATACCTAATGAATTACAAAATGCTCTAGCAACAGTTATAGGGTTCTTCTTAGGAAGTAAAATTAGTAAAGGAGATGAATAATATGTATAAAGGTCAAAAATCAGTAAGAGGTGGAATACAAGACTTTTTATGCCCTTTTACTGATATGTATATTTCTCAGGGGAGTAATGGTTCTTTATCTCATAAAGGAACAATGGCAAATGATGTCAGAGGTTCATCATCAGGAATAAGATACCCATACTATTCGCCTTGTGATGTTAAATGTGTATGGACTTATCCAAAAACTGGAGAAGCTATGTGGCAGTCTATAAATAAAGTAAGATTTGCAAATGGAAGAATTGATTATGCTTCTTTTGTTACTTGCCACGATGATAGTTTTGATGCTTATCCTGGGTTAATTATTCCACAAGGTAATCAACTTGGAAATATGGGAACTAAATCAGAAAAAGGAGATGTTACTGGAGTTCATTGCCACATAGAAATAGCACAAGCAAAATATGATATAAATAACTGGCATAGAAATCAGTATAATATTTGGTGTTTTGATAAAGAATATGATACTGATGATAGTTATTTTGTAGATAATACAAATATTATAAAAGGAAATGGTGGTAATTGGAGAACTACATGACAAGTTCCAGTCTATAATATTCCAGGAAAAGAAGTTGTTGACCAAATTCTACATAAAGGTAGTAAAGTTAAATTTGAAGGTGTATTCAAAGTTGATATTCTTAAAACACCATACTCTACAAACTTATTTGGATGTTGTGAACTAACTGGTGTTTCCCTTGATACTTACTACAATGAAAAATGTAAAGATTATCATTGGATAAGACTTGATGACTGGACTGAAGTTGATTCATCAGGTTCAAGCAAAGGACAAGATCAAATTGTTACAGGTGGAGCAAGTTATGTTTTGAACAAGAATGTATATGAAGTAAAAGACATAGATGTTAAAACAAATTCTGCAAAACTAACATTGAATGGTCACGATATTTGGGTATATTCAACATTCTTAACTGAAGTAGAATAAAAAAACTAGGGTAAAACCTAGTTTTCTTTTTGTAAATATCTTTGTATTTGTCTTTCACTATAATTCATTAATCTAGCAACTTCTTTAATAGTTCTTTCTCTACCATGTTCTTTTATAAATTCTTTATCGTGTTTTAATTCCCAAGCTTTAGATTTAGGACTTGCTATCATTTTGATTCTATCATTTTCATCTTGAATAAAAGTTTGTAATGCTCTTTTCTTTTTCATATATAATGAAAGACAATTATTTACTTCTCTTAATTCTTTTTTAGCATCTTCAATATTAT
>JAAYGI010000013.1 GCA_012727815.1 Erysipelothrix sp. | reverse complement strand
TTACATTCACTTCCATACTTTGGGTTTGCCCATCTAAAGTCGCACTGATGGTTGTAGTACCTATCTTATGGCCTGAAACCTTCCCTGCTTCTACAGTAGCGATTGCTGTATTGGACGATTGCCAAACGATTCTAGATAAATCTGTATCTTTAGGATTGACTTCGAAGTCAACAACAAAGGATAAACCTCTGATTAAATTGAAACTTTTTTGATTGAAATTTATACTTGCCTTCTCTTCATATACTTGGAAAATTATTTCCTTTATATAAGTTACATCTTCATCATTAACTTTTACTAGTATTGTTATTTTAGCGTCTCCTGCTGCTTTAGCAGTTATATGGAGTTCATTATTTTCGTGAATCAAGGCGATAACATTATTGGGTACTAACTCTACTAAAACTTCATATTCCTTATCTAAAGTAATCGTATACTTTATGATTTCAGTGTCATGAACCTTCAGTTTATGTATTGGTTTACCATTTGAAATAGTTATTACATCATCAGAAGTAAGTTCTCCTACTAATGGGTCGACTTCTTGTGCATTAATATATGGTATATTTCCTGATATAAGTAACATTATTATTAGTAAGTTAACAAATACTTTCTTCATACTATCACCCTCTTATCTATATTATACTCTATATGATGTAATGCTAAAAGACAAACCGAACCTTGGATGGTTATCTAAAGTCCCCTGAATCATCTTTATATCATATAGTGTTTCAACATCTATATTTGTTTTAAATAAAACAGCATCCTTTAACCAATAATTATCAAATATAAGTTTATAACCAAAACCATTGAGTGCTTGAATTTCTTTTATTTTGAACTTATCTACTACGTATTCAATGGGTTCAAAGCCTTGACCATAAGGTTCCAGTGCTTTAAGTGAATCGATATCTGATGGTGATATTGCTTCATCAAAATAAATTGCTTTTTTATCTTTTGAGATATCTTTTAGGGTTGGTAGTATCCTTAGGATATCATTTTTAAAATCTTCTAAGTATTCTTTTTTAAGACTGAGTCCAAATGCGAAATCATGGCCTCCAAATGCTTCGAAATACTTACTATCCAGTTGGGTAAATAGTGCTTCTAAGGATATGGTAGATGACCTTGCACTTCCTTTTAGGATGGTATCTGTTTCTTTAAATACAATTGTAGGTTTGGATACCGTTGACATTATTTGATTTGCTACAATCCCCATTAAGCCTTCATGGAAGTCTTTATGGGTTATTATTTGAAATGGATCATCATTCAAATAATTTAGTGCAAGTGCTTGGGTATCTTTACCTTTTTGTTTTCTAATATCATTGATATCATTAACCTGTTTTGCATATGCTTGAATGTTTTTAGGATTGTCTTCAAGTAGATATGTAACCATGGTGTTCATATTAACAATATCAGCCATTCTACCAATAGCATTAATTTTAGGAATTACTTGAAAGGATAATGTTTTAGCATCGTATGCTGTATTACCGTATCGTTTCCATAGTGCATCTATATTTAATATCTTATTAGTATTGAGTGCTTCAATACCTCTTAATACAATTTCTCTATTTTTACCCCATAGTGGCATGACATCCGCAATTGTTGCAATAGCACTATATGCATATATTTTAGGGTTGAGTAAACCCATATTCTCAGCAACTAAGAACATCAGCCCTGTTGCACTCATAACATTAGCATAGCTATCTAAGTAATCAGGATGTAACATATCACACTTTGGTAAAGGTTCTACACGTATATGATGATCTACAATTGCTACACGCAATCCAAGAGATAGGGCAAGATCTACTGCAGCCTGTGATTTAACGCCGTTATCAACAATTAATACATCTGTATAGTGTTTCTCATGTGCAAGTCTTATAGTCTCTAAAGAGACTCCATACCCCTCTTTAAAACGATTAGGTATATAATGTCCAACGGACTCTACCCCACATTCTTTAGCAAGCATCATTGCAATTGCTGTAGCACTAACGCCATCAGCATCATAATCCCCACATACTATCAATCTTTCAGAATTTCTAATGAAGTCTATAATCTTATCTATATATGGACTTTCAACTTTTTTAATACTTGGATTATTTAGCTCCTCAATCTGAGTATCACTGAGATTGTAAGTACTAATTATTTTCATTACAAAATTACTGTGTCCTACAAGACGGGTATCACTTACTAAATCTTTAAATGCTATCATCAACGTACCTTCTCTTTCGTCATTTTTAAATAATAGAGTGTAAACATACTTCCTATAAAAGAAAGTGTAAGAATAAAGAGTAATGTTATCATTTGATAATGCTGTGCCGTAGGCTCAGGTATTATCAAAAGTATGGGTAATACGATTAATGCCATGATTGTGCTTGCATAACCTAAGATTGAGCCCACACTAGATACATAAGCATCACTTTCCTTATCTTTATAGAAAAGTGTAATCAATGTTGAGAATATAGATATAAAACTTAAGAGTATATTATATTCAAATGATCGACTTACATTAAATGAATAAGCAAATATATTGATAAAGATAAACATGGTCACATTCAGGAATATAAAGAACATCCCGTGAACTTTTCCAATCAAGAAGAAGATTATAGCAAATATCAATGCATTCAATGCCACTGTTACCAAGAGTTGGGCACGAGCACTCAAGTTGAATTCAAAATTTTCTTTTCGTATAATTTCTACTTTTGTATCAAATTTTTCAGTCACTGATTTCTTAACTTCAACAAGATTACTCCATACTGCTGAATCATCAAAAACATACCATGTCATCTTTTCCTCAGATATCTTATACTCTAGAAGTTTATCTGATAGATTGTATCTTCCTAATGATGCTTGTATTTCAAGAAAGTTTGTCGGATCATTGCTATCAACAATAAGATAATGCTCACGAGAGAAATCTCTACTATGAGGTCTTTCTCGCATTGGATTACTCATACTTAAACCACAAACCAGTATCATCAATGCTGAAGAAAAAATAACAATAAATTTTGAACTGACAATTTCTGGAACTTTAATACTATCTCTTTTAGAAAACAGTGATTTAAATCTATCATTGACTGTCATATTTGTTTTTATAGGTGGTAAGTATCGACTCATCACAAAGACTTCAACAACCATCAAAATACTAATATTACGAATTAGCAGTGATGATGGTGCATATATTGGGTCTATTAATCCAATAGTTAATGATGCCATCATCAGGATACCTGCAAACAACTGGTGATTACGAAGTATCAGATATATATCAAATTCATCATGCGTATTATGGATTGTCCATGTTTTTAGTATTATCATAAAGCTAATGATAACCAACATGGTAAACCATGTCTGCATATTGAATACAACACCACTCATATTATTGATGAACAAACTCATCAATATGATGCTGGAGATACTCACACCATATAAAAGACCCCATAATCTATATCTATAGGTCCAAATTGTGATAAAACTAAGTATAAAAACTACAAAATAAGTTTGTAGTGTTTTTAAGGTACTGGTGACGGTAGATATAGAACTAAATGTTCCAGTCTCATACACAATAAGTCCAGGAAAATTAAAATGTAACATTCTAGAAAATTCACCAACATCATTTACTCCAATAAACTGCATTAGTAATCGTTCTTCATTCAATGTTGATAAATGATATTCAATTTTCTCTTCCTTTAATACTTTTTCAAATCGTTCAAAGGTTTGAGTTTCAAGGATATTATTTGTAATCATATTAACTTCACGTCCCAAGCCATTACCAATCGATAAGGTTGAAACACTAAAGAGCAACATAAAAAGAGAGAACACTAAGATTAAAGGTATCAGTAAATACTTAACATGTATCTTACTTAGCGTCTTATTAGACATTGAAGTCTCCGCCTAAAATATCTGATAGTGCTTCTTTTTTAGTAATAACCGATGCATTGAGTGAGAGATATCGTATGATTTCATCAACTGATATATTTAATACGCGATCACTCATTTCACTAATACTTTTTGGTTTTTGTCTTTTATATATATATTTAAAAAAGATCTCTTCTAGATCTTCATATTTAACACGAGAAAATCCTTCTTGATGGAGTTTCTTTAATCTTAGTGTTATTAACATTTGTATGTAGGGATTCTTAGTATTCATAATGCACCTCTATTATCTATTATAACAAATACTGATCATATTTAAAGGCAAAACGATGCAATTCTCTATTTCACAAGATTGATTTATTTATTCTTCTTTTCTAAGTTCATTGGCAGATTATATAATGAAGTTGTCCACCCTTGGAAAATAAAAAAAGCACAGGTTGATAAACTGTAGTATCATTAAGTTACAGACCAAATGAGAAAGGATATCAACCCATGCATACTTATGATACACTTGAAATCAAAAAAGGACAACACTTACATC